>NZ_ANAH02000018.1 GCF_000335475.2 Cystobacter fuscus DSM 2262
TCACCTGTCCCGCGACGGGGGGGCGCGGCGCGGCGGGCGTCAGGCTCGGGCCGCCCGCCGCCGGGACTCCGGGGCGGGGAGCCGCCGCCTGCCCTGGCAGGGGTGCACGAGGCGCCGCGGGCGCACCCGTTCCAGGCACCGGCGCCGCCGGACGGGGCGCTCCAGGCGGACCCGCCACGGGTGCACGGGGCGCCGCGACCTGTCCCGGAGGCGCGGCCACGGCGCGTGGAGGCGCCGCGACTCCCCCGGGAGCCGCTCCGGGCGGAGCGACGGGCCGCGCCGCGACGGCACCGGGCGGCCGAGCCACCGGAGTCCCCGGGGCTGGACGTGCGGCGGTGGAGGAAGCAACCGGCCGGGGGGCCGCCACGCCGGGCGCCATGCCAGCGGGACGCGGGGCGGCGACGGGCGGTGGGGGCGGACCCAGGATGCGCATGATCCCGCCGATGACCGCCTCGAGCCCACCTCCCTTGAGGATGTAGGCATCCGCGCCCGACTGGCGGGTCTTCGCCGCCAGTTCCTCCTCGGAGATGTCCGAGTAGAGCACCAGCTTGGACGTCACCCTCTTCTGGGTGCGGAGGTACTCGACGACGTCGTCGCCGAACATCTCCGGCATGTTCACGTCCATGAGGATGAGCGCGAACGGCCCCTCGGAGAGCTTCACCTCCAGGCTCGCCAGGTCGGTCGCCCCGGTGGCGTGGTAGCCCGCGGCCGACAGCGCCCTGACCGTGAGTTCCACCAGCATTGGGCTATCATCGATGACCAGTACGCGAGACATCTTCCTCCCCTGGAATACGGCAGTCACCCTACACCGTTGAGCCGGTCCGGACCATGTGATTCGGTCCAGGCTTGACCCACTTCGCTTGCCTCCGGATACTTTGTCGCCTTGACCAACACTCCCCTCCAACGTGCGCTTCGGATGGCTCCCGACCGGGCCATCGCGGCTCAAGCCCGGCCCGAACAGGAATTTTTCTGTTTCCGGGTGGCTGACCTCCGCCTCGCCGTTCCCAGTGAGAACGTGCTCGAGGTCATCCGTACCGGGCTGCTCACCCCCTTGCCCCGGACTCCCTCCTTCCTCCTGGGTGTCACGGGCCATCGCGGCGAGGTCATGCCCGTGATGGATCTGCTGCGCTTCCTCGGCAAGGGCGAGGCCCGGGTCGGACCGAGGACCCGGTTGTTCATCGGCACCAGCGGCAACTACCGGGTCGGCGTGGTGGCCGACGCGGTGCTCGGACTGCGGCGCATCCCCGTGGCCGACATCCTGCCGCCTCCCCTCGGTGGAGACGCGGCGGCCGAGCACCTCATCGGCGTGGCCGAGGGCCTGGTGCCCAACGAGACCGTCGCCCTGCTGCACTTCACCAAGCTGCTGCAGAGCGCGAGGCAGCGCGCGGTGCTGCGATGATCTCCGACGTCTTCGCTCCCGCCGCGGAAGAGGTGGACATCCTCTTCTTCGAGGTGGGCGACATCGTCTACGGCACGGACGCCTCGCAGGTGCTGCGCATCGATCGCTCGCTCGCGGAGGACATCTCCCTGCCGGAACTCGGCCCCCTGAAGCGCGGCCATCGCGCGCTCGTGTTCGACGCACCCGAGGGAGAGGGCCACCTCAAGGTGGATGCCATCCGCGGGGTGCGTCCCGTCCCCATCCAGCACCTGCGCCGGCTACCCCCGGTGGTTGGCGCGGCGCCCTACGCGGTGGGGGTTTTCCTCGATGACGCGCGTCCCGTGATGCTCATCGATCTTCTCGAAACCTTGATGTTCAAGGAAGGCACTGAAGGCAATGTCGCTCGCTGATTCGAAGACCGATTTTTCCGCCGCGGACGGGGCTTCCCGCTCGAAGAAGGCGGGCTCCCTCAAGCCCATCACCGACACGGTGATCGCCGTCCTCGCGGGCAACCTCGAGGCACGCGTGCACAAGAACGCGCTGGACGAGGACGCCGCGGACCTGGCCAACCTCTTCAACCAGCTCCTCGAGCGCTTCGCCGTCTCCGAGCACCGCAAGCAGGTGGCGGCGCAGGAGATCGATCAGGCCGTCGACGCGCTCATCTCGCTGGGCCGTGATGGCGATCTCGCCCGGTGGAACACCACCACCGAGGACGCCCAGCTCGCGCCCCTGCTCGAGGGCTTCGGCAAGGTGATCGAGACCCTGCGCACCTTCGTGCGGGAGATCAACGAGGCGGCGCTGCGCCTGTCCTCGTCCTCCAACCAGGTGCTCTCCGCCTCCACCCAGCACGAGACGTCCTCCACCGAGCAGGCCGCCGCCATCCACGAGACCACGGCGACGATGGAGGAACTCAAGCACGCTTCGGCGCAGATCGCCGAGAACGCCGGCAGCGTGGCGCGCGTGGCCGAGGAGACCCTGGGCGCGGCTCGCGCGGGCCGGGGCGCCATCGGCGAGTTCATCCAGGCCATGCAGCAGATCCGCAGCGACGGCGTCGCCGTGGCCGACTCCATCACCAAGCTGTCCAAGCGCGTGGAGCGCATCGGCACCGTGGTCGAGGTGATCGACGAGATCGCCGACCGCTCGGACCTGCTCGCGCTCAACGCGGCGCTCGAGGGCAGCCGCGCCGGTGAGGCGGGCAAGGGCTTCTCCATCGTGGCCGCCGAAATGCGCCGCCTCGCCGAGAACGTCATGGAGTCCACCAAGGAGATCAAGAACCTGATCACCGAGATCCGCGAGGCCACGGCCGCCGCGGGCGCCGCGGCCGAGGCCTCCAAGGAAGCCACCGAGTCGGGTGAGAAGCTCGGCGCCGTGGCGGCGCAGGCCGTCGAGGGCATCCTCGCGGGCGTGCAGGAGACGAGCGACGCGGCCCGCGTCATCAACCTCGCCACCCAGCAGCAGCGCACCGCCACCGAGCAGGTGGTGGCCTCCATGGCGGAGATCGAGGACGTGACGCGCCAGACCACCTCGGCCTCCAAGCAGGCCACGGGTGCCGCCGCCGAGCTCAACCAGCTCGCCGGACGGCTGGCGGAACTCATCAAGCGCTTCAAGGCTGACTGACGAGACAGGAGCGGGAGGAGTCCACCCGGGTCGGCTGACCGCCGCCCGGGTGCCCCACACGCATGGATACCGAGTCACTCAAGAGATCCCTCCTGCAGAAGTTCCAGGAAGTCAGCGCGGATCGCCTGCAGAAGATCCAGCTGGGCGTGCTCGACCTGGAGAAGCCCACCGCGGATCAGGCGGCGGACGAGGTCGCGCGCGAGCTGCACACGATGAAGGGCGAGGCACGCATGCTCGGTCTGGCCGCCATCGGCCAGCTCGCGCACGCGGCCGAGGACGTGCTGCGCGCCGAGCGTGAAGGCAAGGCCGCCACCGAGGTGGCGACGGACCTGCTGCTGCGCGCATGCGACACCATCGCGGACCTGCTGGAGGACCACGAGGGCGCCCAGGTGGGCACCCTGGCCTCCCAGGAGATGTGCGAGGCGCTCTCCGCGGCGTCCGGCCATCCCATTCCCCCCATCGGCGGCTCCAAGGCGCCCTCGTCCACGAGCGTGCCGGTCGTGCGCCCCGCTCACGCCGAGACCGTGCTGGAGGTCATGGCCGATGCGGTGGAGCCCGCCTACGCGCCTCCTCCCGCGCCCGCCGCCGCTCCCGCGCCCCGGGCCGCCAAGGCCGAGCACGAGGAGCCGCACCACAACAAGCTGGCCGATCGCAGCATCCGCGTGAACGTCGAGGTGCTCGACTCGCTCGGCCTGCTCGCGGGAGATCTGCTGGTGGAGAGCGCGCGCGGCCGCCTGCGCGCCTCGCAGATCGAATCGCTGCTCCAGCGCTTCTCGCGCCTGGGCGACCGCTTCCTGCGGCTCACCGAGCAGCTCGAGGTGCCCAACACGCTGCGCAACGACGTGGAGCGCATCGAGGGCGACCTGCACATGCTGCGCGATGACGCGTTCCGCTTCGTGCGCAGCAACGGCGATGGCATCGAGACGCTGCACGGCAACCTGGCGATGATGGCGGACCACGTGGCCGACGCCCGGCTGGTGCCCCTGTCCACCGTCTTCGACGCCTTCCCGCGCGCGGTGCGCGACCTGTCGCGCTCCCAGGCCAAGGAGGTGGAGCTCGTCATCGAGAACGCCGACCTGGGCGTGGACCGCTCGATGCTGGCCGACGTGCGCGACGCGCTCGTGCACCTGTTGCGCAACGGCGTGGACCACGGCCTGGAGAGCCCCGACGAGCGCCGCATGCTCGGCAAGCCCGCCGCGGGACGCCTGCGCATCCGCGTGCGCGCCGACGGCGACATGCTCAGCATCGAGGTGGACGACGACGGCCGCGGCATGGATCCGCAGAAGCTGCGCCAGGTGGCCGTGCGCAAGCACCTGCTCACGGAGAACCAGGCCGCCTCGCTCTCCGAGCGCGAGGCCATCGAGCTCATCTTCCGCCCCGGCTTCTCCACCCGCGAGGAAGTCACCGACATTTCCGGCCGCGGCGTGGGCATGGACGTGGTGAAGAAGAAGGTGGAGTCGCTGGGCGGCTCGGTGGGCATCTCCAGCCGTCTGGGCCGTGGCTCCACCTTCACCCTGCGTCTGCCGCAGTCGCTCGCGCTCATGAAGGTGCTGCTCGTGCGCCTGGGCGACGACGTCTACGGCATCCCCGCCGCCGACGTGGTGGCGGTGATGCGCGTGAAGCCGGATGATCGCATGGAGGTGTTCGGCACGCTCGCGGTCAAGCACCGCGGCAAGCCCATCGCCCTGGTGGGCCTGGGGCCGCTGCTCGGCGTCAACGGCGGCAACCGCTTCGACAAGCCGCCCGCCGTGGTGGTGCGTCACGGAGATGACCATGCCGCCCTGGTGGTGGATGGCTTCGTGGACGAGCGCGAGGTGGCGGTGAAGCCCTGCGGCGGCGAGTTCCTCAAGGGCGCCGCCTTCATCGCCGGCACCGCCGCGCTGGAGGATGGCCGCATCGCCGTGCTGCTGCACGTGCCGGACATCATGGCCGAGGTGCGCCGCATGGCGCGGCCCGTCACCCAGGGCACCACCGCCAAGCGGCTCAAGGTGCTGCTGGTGGACGACTCGCCCATCGCGCGCGCCACCGAATCCGCGCTCGTCAAGGCGCTCGGCCACACCGTGGACGAGGCCCAGGACGGCGAGGAGGGCTACCTGCGCGCCCAGTCCCAGACGTACGATCTCATCCTCACCGACGTGCAGATGCCCCGGCTGGATGGCTTCTCATTGACGCGCAAGCTCAAGTCCACCGCGGGGTTGGCGCGCACGCCGGTCATCGTCCTGTCCTCGCTCGCATCTCCCGAGGACAGACGACGTGGGGCCGAGGCGGGCGCGGATGCATACCTCGTCAAGGGCGAACTGGGCGTGGAAAGCCTCGCCCAGACCATTGATCGGCTCACCTGAGAGAAGGCAAGGGAATCACTTGGACGTTGGTGCGTCCGCATACCGGGTGTTGCTCGTGGGCGAGGTGTTCCGGGGCGCCTCGCGAGGACTGTTCGATGGGAGCGTGCTCGCCCCATCGGGCAACGTCTGTGGCTTTTCCGAGGCGCTCGAGGGCGTGCAGCGGCTGCACCCGGACGTGGTCGTGGTGGACCTGTCCGCGCCGGAGTCGCTCCAGGCCATCGCCCGCGTCATGGTGGAGCGGCCCGTGCCCGTGCTCGCGCTGCACCCGGGGCTGCTCTCCGACGCCGAGGCCTTCCAGGCACTCGCCTCGGGGGCCGTGGAGGTGGTGCCCCGGCCGGCCGAGCCCGGCACCGATTTCTGGCACGCGGTGAGCCGCAAGTTGATGCTGCTCGCCGAGGTGCGTGTGTCGCGCCCCGTGCAGGGTCAGTCCAAGCCCGTGCGCCCCGCGGCCTCCGAGGCGCCGTACCCCCTGGTGGCCATCGCCTCGTCGCTCGGCGGGCCCAAGGCGCTCTCCGTGCTGCTCAAGACCCTGCCGCAGGATTTTCCCGCCCCCGTGTGCATCTGCCAGCACATCAGCCAGGGCTTCACCGAGGGGCTCGCGCAGTGGCTGGGCGCCAGCTCGTCGTTGCGCGTGGTGGAGGCCTCCGAAGGAGACGCCATGGTGCCCGGCTCCGTCTATATCGCCCCCTCGGGCTCGCACCTGTTGGTGCGCTCTGGGGGGATGCTGTCGTTGGATCCGGGGCCGCCGGTGCGCGGCTTCCGGCCTTCGTGTGACGTGCTGCTCACGTCGGCGGCGGAGACCTTCGGCACGCGCGTGCTGGGCGTCATCCTCACCGGCATGGGCCGCGATGGTGCCCGGGGGCTCAAGGAGATCCGCGAGCGCGGCGGCCGCACCATCGCCCAGGACAAGGCGACGTGCGCCGTGTACGGAATGCCCAAGGAAGCCGTGCGGCTGGGTGCAGCCGAGGAAGTCCTTCCACTCGATCGCATCGGACCAACCCTCACCCAGTGGGTGCGCACATGCTGACAGTGACCTCCCGGGCCCTGCAGCAACTGGCCGCCCTGTTGCTCGAGCGCGCGGGACTCAAAATCACTCCGGACGGCTACCACAGCCTGCGCCTGGCGCTGTCCACGCGCATGCCCTTGTCGGGGCTCGAGGACTCGGAGGAGTACGTCAATCGCCTGCGCACGCAGGAGGACGAGCTGCGCAAGCTGCTGCCGCTCGTCACCGTGGGCCATACGGAGTTCTTCCGCGATCCCAAGCAGTTCAGCGCGCTGGAGAACCGCATCCTCCCCGAGGCCCTGGCGCGCGCGCGGCGCGAGACGCGCCGGGTGTCCATCTGGTCCGCGGGCTGCGCCACCGGCGAGGAGCCCTACAGCCTGGCCATGGTGCTCGCCGAGCTGGGCGCGCTGCCCATCGAGGTGGACCTGTGGGCCACGGATCTCAACCTCGCCGCCGTGGAGGCCGCCAAGCAGGGCCGCTTCGCCTCGCGCCGCGTGGCCAGCATCCCCTCCGATCGCCGCACGCGCTTCTTCCGGCCGGTGCCCGGGGGGCATGAGATCGTCTCCTCGCTCAAGGACTACGTGCGCTTCGACGGGCAGAACCTCGCCGTCCCCGTCTTCGAGAAGGTCAAGCCCGAGTCGCTGGATCTCATCCTCTGCCGCAACGTCATCATCTACTTCGACCTGCCCACCATCCGCGCGCTGATGGATCGCTTCCTCGCGGCGCTGCGGCCCGGGGCGCTGCTGCTGCTGGGCTACTCGGAGAGCCTCTTCAAGGTCTACGACCGCTTCGAGATGGTGGAGATGGAGGGCTCGTTCATCTACCGCCGGCCCGTCAAACCCCTGGAGCCGCGCGCTCCCGGCGTGGGCCCCAAGCCCATGCCCCTGGGGGCGCTGCCTCCCGCGACGCCGCCCCGGCCCTCGACGCAGACCCCTCCCAAGCCCCGGCCGACCATCCGCACGCCCGCGGTGCTCCCGTCCACCGAGGCCCTGCAGCAGACGTTGGATGTCTCCGACGTGAAGACGCCCACGCGCCGCACGCCCGCGCTGAGCGCCGAGTTCATCCAGGCCGCGCGCGCGCGCCCCACCAACGAGATGCCCGCCTGGAGCCTGATGCTCTCGCCCGGCGAGCGGCTCAACGCGGCCGTGCGGATGATCGAGCGCGGGGACTTCGTGTCCGCGGTGGCCACCGTGGAGCAGCTCCTGGTGGACGAGCCCAACCACCTGGATGCGCTGCTCACCATCGGCAACCTCTACTCGCTCACGGGGCGGATCGCCGACGCGCGCGAGGCCTTCAACCAGGCGCTCCACCGCGAGCCGTTGTGCGTGGAGGCGCGGGTGTTCGGCGGGCTCGCGGCGCTCCAGGCCGGGGAGCTGCCCGAGGCGCGTTCCGAGCTCGGCAAGGCGCTCTTCCTGGAGCCCTCGCTCGCCATCGGCCACTACCTCATGGCGCAGATTCACGAGCGCTTGAGCGATCACGAGGCGGCGCGGCGCAGCTACCGCAACGCCATCTCGCAGCTGCGCTTCCCCCAGCGGCCCCTGGCCGGCCACTACCCGGAGCTGCCGGACTCGGCCGATGCCATCTCCCGCGCGGCCCGCTACGCGCTCGCCGCGCTGGAGGAGGGGCCCCCGCGCTAGGGGCACCTCGTCAGGCCAGGCCCTTGTTCACGTCGTCGGTGCTCTTGGACGCATCCAGCACGCTGGCGAACTTGTCCTGGATGTAGGACTTGGCCTTGCTGCGCAGCAGCATGCCCGGGTCCGTGCCCTCGCCCTGGATGACGCCATCGGTGATGGTGAAGTTGGCGTCCAGGCTGATGCCCATCACCTTGCCGGTCACCTTCGCCCCGTCGCCCGACCAGTTCGACTGCACGCCGTACTTGCTCTTCCAGTACTGGAGGAGCTGCTCGACGCGCTTCCTCGCATCGTCCTTGTTGAGGGTGTGGGGAATCTCGAACTTCATCGTGCCCATCTGGCGCTCCTTCGGGTGGGTGATGTCCTGCCTCGGGTCTAGTGAGGGCGGGACGGGATGTGAACCCGGGTGTCTCCGGCAGGGGCCTGGAAGTCAACATTGCGGCCGGGGCTCGTGGCGCCTGGCTCCCTGGTCGCCACCCGGGCCGGGCCCCCTTCCTGGACGGAAGGAGAGGGCATCTCCACCTTGGGTGCATGGCGCGCGTCCTTCCCTTCTCCGCTCTGATTCCCTCGCTCGAGTCCCATCTGTCGGCCGATGACGGAGGCGGCTCCTTCAACGCGCCGCCCCGGTCCGCGTCGGTGCGTCCGCTGTTGGATCGGGTGGATCCCACGGCGGAACTGGGCCGCTGGCGGGCCGCGGGCTCCGTGCTGCGCGACAGCCGGCCCGCCCTGTACCTGGCCGAGGTGCCCGCCCAGGACGGCCCGCTGGGCGCGCCTCCGGTGCGCTTCCTCTTGTGCGCGCTCGCGCCCGACGCGGCCGATCCCCTGGAGAGCGATCCCTACCGGCCCCGCTCCGCCCAGGTGGAGCCCGCCATCACCCTGGCGGCCGATGATCACGGGGTGCTCCGGGGCCTGCTGGCGGAGGCCGCCGAGCGGAGCAGCGTGGTGTGGCAGGGGACGTTCCAGGGGGCCCCGCTGTCCCTGCGCCGCATCGAGCCCTCCCCGGTGGCCAAACGCATCCAGGCGGTGCTCGACGAGGCGCCGCTGCGTCCCCTGGCGGAGCTGGACGAGCGCCGGCCGAGCCTCGCGGCCATCGTGCCCCTGTCGGATCCGGGGCTGCACTTCGAGCCCGTGCACCGCGGCCTCCACGGCCTGGACACCTTCCACGAGGACACCTTCCTCAGGCTCGTGGCGGCCTACGCGCGGGTCTACGATCTCGACGAGCCGCTGACGAGCGCGCGGGGCGTGGGCAACGCGCGCGAGCGGCTGGCCACGCTGGTGCGCGGACAGCACGCGGTGCTGCTGGTGCTGCCCGAGGGGCGGGGGAAGATCCTCCGCTTCCGGCAGGGGTTGGATCTGGCGCACCTGAAGGCGGCCCCGCGCAATCCCACGCTGCGCAGCCTTGACCTGGCGCTGCTCAACGCGCTGGTGCTGCGCACGGTGCTGGGCATCAAGGATCCCGAGGCGCCCGGGCACCCGAACGTGTTCGCGGTGCAGGGCCTCGAGTCGCTGGTGCGGGGCGTGGAGGAGGGGAAGTTCCAGGCGGGCTTCGCCCTCAACCCGCCGCCGCTCTGGGAGGTACGCGCGGTGATGGAGGCCGCGCAGACGCTCCCGTCGAAGACGCTGCGGGTGGAGCCCGCGCCGCCCGCGGGCCTGCTCTTCCTCGATCCCGAGGCCTGAGCGGGCCCTGCCGGGCCACGGCTTGGAGCCGCGGCTTGGGCTACGGCGTGCCGAAGAGCTCCACCTCGAAGAGGGAGTAGCCGTAGCCGGTGGCGCGCTTCGTTCCGTAGATGCGCACGTAGCGGGCGGTGGCGGACAGGCCGGTGTGGTCATCCACGCCGCCATCTCCGCCCACCACCGTGGCCACGGTCGTCCAGGCCGCGGCGTCGTTGGACACCTGCACCTGGTAGTCCTTGCCGTAGGCCGCCTCCCAGGTGAGCCGCACGCCGGAGATCTTCTTCGCGGTGCCCAGGTCGAGCTGGAGGTACTGCGGATCCGCGAAGGCGCTGCTCCAGCGGGTGCTCAAGTTGCCATCGATGGCATTGGCCGCGGCGGTGCCGCCGCTCTCGCTGGAGGAGGCCGTGGCCGCCACCGGCGTCAGCTTGTTGCCCGAGGGGGGCGGGGTGGTGCCGCCGCCCGCGGGCAGGGAGACGTACAGGTTGCCCAGCTCCGTGAGCTGCCCCGACGCGCCGAGCAGGTTGATGTTGGGAATCTCGTTGTTGCGGGCGGAGAACCACGAGTAGCGGAAGACGGCCGGCTCGCTCTCGAGGTAGGTGACGGCGTCGGTCATGTATTTCTTCTGCACGTCCAGGGTGATCTGATCGTGCGGCCGGTCTCCGCAGGCGAACTCGGTCAGCCAGATGGGCTTGTTGTACTTCTTGAACAGGCCGATGTACCACTTGAGCGCGCTCAGGTCGCACGCGTACCAGTGCACGGCGACGTAATCCACCTGGCAGTTGGTGCACTTGGCGAAGAAGGCATCCAGATAGACCACGGGATCCGTGAAGGTCACGCCGCCTTCGGAGACACAATCTCCGCAGTAGTTGACGGCGGGGGATGCCAGCTTGAGGTTCTTGCGGCGGGCCACGTCCTCGAGGATGGGCCAGAGCGCCGCGGCCTCGCTGGGCGTCTTCCTCGCCTGGCTCTTGAAGTTGGGCTCGTTGAAGCCCAGCAGGTACTGGGTGCCCGCGGGGATGGAGGCGGCCAGTTGATCCGCGTTCGGCGTGCCGCCCCAGACCATGGGCACGAACGAGACGCCCACCGAGGAGGCCACGCTGGCGGCGCCCGCCTCGGGCGTGGAGGCCCAGTTGTACCACCAGCTGATTCCCTTGGAGAGGGCCTTCATGTCCTCGGCGGAGTGATAGCCATAGGCCACACCGCGCTTGGTGCTCTTGGTCTGCGCCTGGGCGGAGACAGCGGCCAGACACAGCAACCCCAGCAGGGGCATGAGGGAGCGAAGGGGAGTGAATCGAGTCATGGCCTGACCCTACCATGACTTCTATTTTTAGTCCGCCAAAACGGATTAAGCGGGAGGTAGGGAACTCACCGTCCGAGGTACTCCACCATGCGCGCCCGGGTCTTCTCGTCGGGGAGCCGTCCGCTGCCCGCGCGCAGATTGTCTTCCAGGTGACGGGGGTTGCTCGTGGCGGGGATGGGGCAGGTCACCGCCGGGTGGCCGAGAATGTATTTGAGGAAGAATTCCGCCCAGCTCGTGCAGTCGAACTCGGCTGCCCAGGCAGGCAGAGGTTTGCCCTTGACCTGGCGGAAGAGCGCGCCGCTCTCGAAGGGCCGCATCACCAGCACCGCGGTGCCGTGCTCGGCGGCGGCGGGGAGCAGCCGCTTCTCCGCGTCGCGCACGGCGATGGAGTAGGGCAGTTGCACGAAGTCCAGCGCCTCGTGGCGGATGAGCTTCTCCAGCTCGTCGAAGGCGCCGAGCTGGTAGTGCGTCACGCCGAGGTAGCGGATGCGTCCCTCCTTCTTCCACTCGCGCAGCACGGGCAGGTGGGTGCGCCAGTCCACCAGGTTGTGCACCTGCATCAGGTCCAACTGGCCGTGGCCCATCTTGCGCAGCGAGTCGCGCATCTGCGCGACGCCCTCCTCGCGGCCGGAGGTCCACACCTTGGTGGCCAGGAAGGGGGTGCGCTCCTGGCCGAGCTCGCGCAACAAGTCTCCCGTCACCGTCTCGGCGCGACCGTACATGGGCGAGGAGTCGATGACCCGGGCGCCCGCCGCGAGGAAGCGCTGGAGCACCTGCTTCTGGGAGGCTCGCTCGGTGGGCGAGGGGCCCACGTCGAACGTCTGCCAGGTGCCGAGCCCGACGACGGGCACCTGCTCACCACTCTTGGGGATGGGACGGGTTCGCATGGGTGGAACCTACGGCGGGCACCGGCCGGGATGAACCACCAAGGCGCGGCAGCCAGCTCACCCCGGGGGCGGCCACGCGAGTGCCGCGGGTACCCGGAAGCGCTTGGCCCCTACGTGCTGCCACCCGAGGCCCCCGAGGCTCCGGCTCCCCCGTGAGGGCACGGGGGCGGCGGGGCAGGGGGGCGGCTCACAGTTGCAGCTTCTTGCCCGTGGTCTGTCCGGCGCGGATCTCCACTTCGATGACGGTGGAGATGTTCTTGCCCTCGTTGACGAGCTTGAGTTGGTGCCGTCCCGCCGGGAGGGGGACCTCGATGAGCGGGGTGTCCCCGAGCTTGCGCCCGCGCAGATAGACGTAGGTCCAGGGCTTGGTGTCCAGGGTCAGCCGGCCCATGGCGCGCTTCGTCGCGCGCGCCACGCTGGAGGCATGGGGCTCCGCCGCGAGCGCCTGGGAGGGAGCCGCGGCCTTGGGGGCCTCGGGCGCGGGGCGCTCTGGGACGACCGCGGAGGCGGGAGGCGGGGCCTGGCCCAGGGCGGGCAACTCGAGCCTCACCAGGGTCCGCTCGCCCGGGTGGGACAGCTTCACCAGGCGTTCCTCGGGAGCCCGGCCCTCGAGCGAGGCCACCACCCGGTGCTCGCCCAGGGCGAGCGTCTCGAGCGACAGGGGCGACACCCCCACCTCCTGGCCGTCCACCCGGAGCTGGGCACCGGGGGGCTCCGTCTCGATGGTGAGCACGGGCGGCCCCGTGGGCGTGGGCGGGCGCGCGGCGACCGGAGGCGCCTTGACGGCGGGGGACTCGGCCGGCGAGCCGCGCAAGGCGAAGAACAACCCCCCGGAGAGGGCGAGCAGCGACAGCACGGCGGCACCGGCGATCCACGGCCAGCGCGGCCGCCGACTGGGCGCGGGCTGCTCGACGGTGAGCTCCCGGGTTCCGAGCACACGTCCTGGCATCGACGCCGAGGACTGGAGCCGTCCCACCACCCGGCGGGCGCTCGAGGGCGTGAGATCCCCGGAGCGCGCCGCCTCCAGCAGCCGGGCGCGCTCCTGGATGCGATCCGCGAAGAGGTCCGTCATGTAGCTGGACAGCTCGGAGCAGTCCGGCACCTCGGGCTGGGCGCGCAGCCATTCCTCGAGGGCGGCCTGGAAGTGGCGGGCGCTGATGAAGCGCTGGCCAGGCTGGCGCGCGAGGGCCCGGGAGATGATGCGGCTGAGGGACTCGGGAACGCGGGGGTTGCGCTCGTGGGCCACGGGCAGCGGCGTCTCCCCGGCCAGGGTATTCATCGCGGCGAGCGGCTCCATGGAGGGGAACAGCCGCGTGCCCGTCACCAGCTCGAAGAGGACGATGCCCAGCGAGAAGATGTCGCTGCGCGCGTCGAGGAGCTGGCCTCGCGCCTGCTCGGGCGACATGTACGCCGCCTTGCCGCGCACCTGGCCCGCCATGGTCTGGCTCTCACGGGTGGCCGCCTTGGCGATCCCGAAGTCCAGCACCTTCACCAGGCCTTCATAGGTGACCAGGATGTTCTGCGGGGACACGTCGCGGTGGACGATGCCGAGCAGGGCCCCATCCGGTCCCAGCTTCGCGTGGGCGTAGGCCAGGCCCTCGGCGGCATGCGCGATGATGCGCACCGCGAGCGGCAGGGGCAGCACCTTGTTCTGACGCGTGCAGGCCCGGGCGACGGAGGCCAGGTTCTCTCCTGGCAGGTACTCCATCGCGATGTAGTAGGCCCCCTCTTCCTCTCCCAGGTCGAAGATCTGGACGATGTGCGGGTGGTTGAGCTGCGCGGCGAGCCGGGCCTCGTCGAGGAACATCCCCACGAAGTCCGCGTCCGAGCTCAGCGAATCGAGGATGCGCTTGATGGCGATGAACTTCTCGAAGCCCTGGGGGCCTCCCTGTCGCGCGAGCCAGATCTCCGCCATGCCTCCCACGGCGAGTCGCGTCAGCAGGTTGTAACGACCCACGGTCAGCCCCGGCTGCCAGATGATGAAGCGGTCGGTGTCACTCTCCGGGGAGGTGGGCTGGAGATCACGCACGGGGGTCCACTTTCTTCATCCTAACGGGTATCTGTCAATTCACCGTTTTCCTGCCATCCCGATTAATATCAATGGACCGTGGTTGCCCTCCATCGATTCGTCGTACTCACTACCACCTTGTTGCTGACGTCGCTGGCATGGGGTGAGACATCCAACCCCTATCTGCCACGTGCTCGCCTGCTCCTCGAGGAGCTGCGCTACGCGGAGGCGGCCCGCGCGTTGGATCAGGCCCGCGCGCAGCCGGGCAACGCTCGAGACACATTGTTGGAGATCCTCGAACTCCAGGGAGTGGTGGCCGGCATGCTTCAGCAACCGGCCAAGGCACGCACGGCCTTCCAGACGCTGCTGGTGCTCGCGCCGGATTACCGGCTCAAGGGGGACTATGCCCCGAGGGTGGTCACTCCCTTCTTCGAGGCCAAGGGCTGGGTGGGTGACAAGGGAGCGGCGCTGCGGCTGGAGGCCCTGCCCACGAGCGGAGCGGACAACCTGCTAACGGTCCAGGTGAAACCGGACGTGCTGAACCTGGGCCGGAGCGTGCGCTTCCACCAGCGCGAGGCCGGAGCCGGGTGGAGCGAGCAGGAGCAGCCGCTCACCGAGGGCAAGGCCTCCGTGGCGAGGAAGGCAACGCGCGTGGAGTGGTGGGCGGAGCTGCTCGACGAGCGCCGGGCGGTGCTCACCTCGCTGGGCAGCGACACCTCGCCCCTGGGGGCCCTGGCTCCTGGCGCGATCTCGGCCACGCCCGCGCCCCTGCCCGCGCCCGCGCCCGTGTCGCCCCTGCCCGGCAAGCAGCCCCAGGTGGCGCGGGCACCGGGCTTGCCGCTGCGCACCGTGGCCTACGTGAGTCTGGGACTGGCGGTGGGAGCGGGCGCGACGGGTGGTTTTCTCGGGGTGCGGTCGAACCAGGACCGGGCCCGGGTGGTGGGCGCTCCGGTGGACGAGGCGGGCTTGACCGTCGGCCTCACCCAGCGCGAGGCCTTCGCGCTCGATGCCCGGGCGCGCTCCCAGGCGCGGTGGGCCAACATCCTCTTCGGGGTCGCGGGCGCCGCGGCCATCGCGGGAGGAACCCTCTGGGTGCTTGGCGCACCCGTGAACGTTTCAGCCACTCCGGCCGGGGTGGTGGTCGGAGGTGCCTTTCCATGAAGCGGCTGTCCTGGCCTGGAGTGTCTTCTTGGCTCCCCCTGTCGCTGCTGGCCGTGCTGCACGGGTGTTCATCCGGCTCCACCGGCGCCGACACGCGGCGCTATCCCTGCACCCAGAGCGACGAGTGCGCCACGGGCTACGTCTGCCGCGCGGGCCTGTGCCAGTCCGAGGCGCCGGGTGGTCCGCCCACGCGGTTGGACTTCGCCAGCCCCGCGCGGAGCGTGGGAGTGGGGCAGTGCTCGCAGGCCGTGGTGCTCGAGACGCGGACGGCGGCGGGAAGCGCCTCCCCCGTGGGGGCCGCCACCACTGTCGTGCTGAGCACCCAGCCCGCCACGGGCGTGGGGTTGTTCCGTGACGCGGCCTGCTCGGACGCCACGGAGGCGGTGACGGTGGAGGCCGGGAGCAGCAGCGTCACCTTCTATTTCCGGAGCACGGTGGCGCAGAGCCTGCGCATCAGCGCGGCCGCCAGCGGGCTCGAGCCCGTGTTCCAGGACGAGAACGTCGTCGTCGAGCCGACGGACCTGTTCTTCATCACCAGCACCCAGACCCTGTCCGCGGGCGGCTGCTCGGCCCTGGTGGAGCTCGAGGCGCGCGATGATCACGGCCAGCCCCTGGCCTTCGCCGGCCCGAGAGACGTGGCGCTCTCGGGCACGGGGTTCTCGTTCTTCTCCGATCCGGGCTGCCTCAGCCCCCTGTCCGCGGCGGTGTTCGCCGAGGGCGCGACCCGTGCCTCCTTCTACTTCAAGGGCAAGAGCAGCGGCACGTTCCCCCTGACCGCCTCGGTTTCAGGTCTCCTGGCGGAGGAGGATCAGATCATCCTGCCGGCGGTGCGCAAGGGCGTCTGTGAAATGCCCGCCGATCGCAACTCGGTGACGTGTCTCATCTCGCCCGCGCAGCTCGATCTGTCGAAGACGATGCTGTTCATCTCGATCAGCCCCGCGGGCACCAATCCCGACGCCTCGGGCGTGCGCTGCATGCTCACGGCCCGGGATGCCCTCACCTGTGGCCGCAACGAGAGGGGGACGGCCATCGTCTACATCGTGTGGCATACGGTGGAGTTGGGCGCCGGGCTGAAGGTGCAGCACCTGCAGCCGAGCTGCCAGGTGCAGAGCCTCCTCCAGGTTCCGATCCAGCGCGTGGTGCCGGAGAACACCTTCCTGCTGGTGACCGGCGAACAGAGCGGGAAGATCCTCGGCGAGGATGACTACTTCACCGCGAAGCTGTCCGAGTCGTACACCAAGGTGGACCTCCAGTGGCCCGTCCCCTGTGCCACGGGCTGGAAGGGCTCGCTCCAGGTCGTGGAGGCCGAGGGGCTCCAGGTCACCCGGGGCACGGGCGTGACGATGACCGGAGTCCAGACCGAGGCCACCGTCAGTGGCCTGCCCGCGGTGGACCCCACCACCAGCGTGCTGCTCTTCACCTACCGGGTGACCAACGCGGGCACGGCGAACCTCTGTGACCGGGTCCTGCGGGGCACGCTCACCTCGCCCACGGAGATCTCCTTCTCGCGCGGCGCGGGCAACAGCGCGGGCTGCACGACGGCGGTCATCCAGGACATTTCCTGGGAGCGGATCGACTTCGGGCGGCGCGCCAGCGTGCAGACGGTCCCGGTCACCATGGTCCGGGGTAAATACGATGCCTACCCCACCATCTCCCCGGTGGATGAGTCCCGCTCGGTGGTGTTCGCCAGCGGGCAGGGCATGAACGGCCAGGCCGGAGGCGAGTCGTCCTATTCGGGAGATGATCTCATCAGCGAGTCGCTGGCGGGGTTCGAGTTCGACTCGCCCAACCGCCTGCGGATCATCCGCGACTCCTTCGAGGGCCAGGCGCGGTGGACGTCCTTCGTCGTGCAGTTCGAGCCCTGAGCAGCGCCGTCTAGCCGGTGGCGTAGGTGCGCGGGGGCGCGGACTGCTCGGCCAGGGAGGGCTCGTCGCTCTCGCGCTCGCCCGTGTCCTCCTCCTCGGTGCTCATCAGCACCAGCATGAAGGTGGTGCCGCGTCCGGGCATGCTGCGCACGTCGATCTCCCCGCCCATGGACTGGACGATGGTGTGGCAGATGGCCAGGCCCAGCCCCGTGCCCACGCCCACCGGCTTGGTGGTGAAGAAGGGATCGAAGATGCGTTCGATCACCTCCTGGCTCATCCCCTTGCCGTTGTCCTCCACCTCCACCACCACGCGCCGCGGCGCTTCCATCCGGGTGATGACGCGGATGCGGTTGTTCTCCGAACGCGCCTCGGGGAACGCCTGCATCGCGTTGACCAGCAGGTTCACCAGCACCTGCCCCAGGCGTGATGCGTTGCCCAGCACCGGGGGCACTGGCTCGAGCACCCGCTCCAACTGGGCGTTGTAGCGCTGCAGCTCGTTGCGCACCAGGCGCAGCGAACTCTCGATGACCCGGTGCACGTCGATGGGCCCCTGGTGCTCCTCGTCCCCGCGCGCGAAGGACTTCAGGTCCTGGACGATGGAGCGCACGCGGGAGGCGCCCTCCTCGGTTTCCACCAGCACCTCGCGCAGCTCGGGCAGCAGCTCGGGGGAGAACGTGTCCCCGGAGAGCTGCTCGCCCAGATAGGAGAGGTTGGCGCAGACAGAGGACAGCGGGTTGTTGATTTCATGCGCCACGCTGGCCGCCAGCGTCCCCATGGACGTCATCCGATCCGCCAGGCGCAGCTGCGTCTCCAGGCGCTTGCGCTCGGTGAGATCCCGGAGCACGGACACCAGGGAGGGCTGACCGTCGGCGCCGGGGAAGACCGCCCGCCGGGTGAGGATGGTGCGGCTCATCCCCGTGCTGTCGATGAAGCTCTGCTCGCTCTCGCCGGGCTGGCCCGAGGCGAAGCTCTGCTCGTCCTGCTCCCAGGCGCTCTGCTCCTGGTACTCGGGCATGACGTCGATGCTGCGCTGGCCCAACAACTCCGACGCCGGGCGGCCCACCAGCCGGCACAGGGCGCTGTTGACCACCAGCACGCGGTGGTTGCGATCCTTGACGAAGATGGGATCCGGCACGGCCTCGAGCGTGTTGCGCAGGAAGTCGCGCGTGCGCTCCAGCTCGGCCTGGGCCCGGATGCGCTCCAGCTCCGCGCCCGCGCGGGTCGCGAACGCGCCCAGCAGGGAGAAGTCCAGCTCGCCCGCGTCGAGCAGTTGATCATGCAGGATGGCGAGCACCCCGATGACCTCGCCCCGGGAGCTGCGCAGGGCCGCGCCCAGGTAGCCGCGCAGGCCGAGGTCCGTGAGCATCAGATCCTCGGGGAAGTGCCGGCTCACGTCGTCCGCGTAGTGGCAGATGGAGTGCAGGACGGCGTTGTGACAGGGCGTGCCGCTGAGCGGATAGGTCACCGTGTTCTGGAAGGCCCCGCGGCTCCAGAAGGCGAGCGTGCGGATGGAGTCCTGCTCCGGCAGCATCTCGCCCACCATGGCGCAGGTGACGCGGAATGCCTCGGCGAGCTGCTTCACCAGGGTGCGGAAGAAGTCGTGGCCGAGGTCGGCCGTGGTGGCCGACAGCAGCGTCCGCAGGGCCCGCTCGGAGGGGACGCGCGAATGGGGCGGCTCGCCCACCGCGGTCCCCGCTCGCGTGGGGATGCGCAGGTGCCGCACGTGCGTGAGCAGGTTGGGGGCCCACTGCTCTCCCGTCGGAGAGATGCATTCGCTGGCACCAGCGAGGATCAACTCCGACTGCTCACTCACGTCGCGGCGTGTCAACACGAAGAGCCAGGAGCGGGACAGCGCGCAGACGGAGGCGAGCTGCCGGCAGGTGCTGACCGCCTGCTCCAGCGACCCTTCGTCCTCCCAGAGCAGCACCAGTCCCGGCGGGAACACCTGGGGGAGAGACGGTCTACCAGGTGTTAGTCGGCGGCACTCGAGGGCGAACCCCTCGGCTCGAAATGCCCGCTCCAGCTCGTCACTGACCGAGTCTGGGAGGCCCAGGAGGGTTGCGTGCATGGAATGCGTCATCCAGAACTCCACGCCCTCCAGGTACTGTTCAGGTCGAGCCTGGGGCGACCCTCAGCCTACCTTACGGGCGAGGGACACGGCAGGGGGCTCGGTTTTGCTCGGGCGCTCGGCGAGCCACCGATCCCTCTCCCAGCTGAACCACTTCGCGTCGCTCTCGGCCAGCACGGGGTCCAGGAAGTAGGCCACGTCCAGCCGGGGGCCGGGCTTGCCGTGCTTGCCGTTCCACTCGAGGACTCCCCAGCGCAGCAACGGACTGTGAAGTTGGTGATCCCACGGGTACGCCGCATGCCACTGGAGTTCGGCCGGAGGCATCATCTGGCCCAGGCGTCCCTCTTGCTGGGCGTTCTTGTACTCGGCGAAGGCCTTGGCGTCCCGCTCGGCGGTCTTCTCCTCCACGAAGTAGGCGACGTCGCGGCGCGGAGGCAGGGCGGACGGACCGCCACACTTCTCCACCACGCCGCTGCACTCCACGACGATCCAGCTAATCATGGGCTTTCCTATTTTGTGATCCCACTCCAAGGCGACGAAGGGCACGGGAGTCTCCCAGTAAGCGCGTGTTCCTGTTGGTAATTCTAGGTCTCGAATCACGGCAATGAAAAGGCTCACGGAAGAACGTTTTTTTCGGGAAAGACAGGGAGCTTTCGGGATGCCATCCCGACTTGATTTGTTGGATGAGAATGGACGCGAAAAACATCCCAACAGGAAGGGTGGGGGATGACCCCTCCTTGTCGGTGATGACCCGTCGGAAGTGTGGGCGGCGGGCGCGACGCATGGACGCACGCTCCTCGGAGACGGGATCGCGCACGGGAGTCTGGGATTGCCATACCGGGCGTACGATGGGGGGGCGGCCCCCGGCGGCGGCGGGAACGGCGGAGCGCGGCCGGCCGGGTGTCTGGGCTCACCCAGGCCAGACGTCGACCGCGCGAAGTCCAGCAAAGGCACACAAAGTGTGCGATTTGGAGCACTTCGGCCACGTTGGGGGCGACCGCCCCACGCGCCCCTTCAGTGGGCGACCTCGGACGGGCCCGAGACCGCTTCGGGTGACGCGGAGGTGGGCGGCGGCTCCTGGGCCTCGCGGCAGAACGCGAGCTGCTTCTGGATGACGTCCAGGGGAACGGCCATCTCCAGGCCGAACGAGTTGCCGTCGGGGCGCACCTTGGCGAAGTCCAGCAGTTGCGCGAGCTCGGTGTCGTCCTCCGCCTGGGCCTTCATCCGCGCGAGCGACAGCGCTCCACCGAGCGACTTGCCCAGGTCGGTCACCAGCGCCGCGTCCGCGCCCTTCACCTGCGCCGTCATCGCGAAGCCCGCGCTGGCGTCCACGTGCAGCTCCACGTTCTGCGCCGCCGCCGCGAGCCTGTCCGCCAGCTCCTTCTGCTCCGGGGGGAAGAGCTTGCGCAGCTGCTCCACGGAGATCACCCCATACATCTCGCCATAGGTGCTGTTCTCGGAGAGCACCGGCGGCTCGTCCGGCCCCCGTCCCTCCACCCGGTCGATGATGTCCTTGATGCCATTCATGCCATTCGGCTTGAAGCCAAACATCAACATCTGATCATTCCAGGTTCCCACCGACAATCCCTGGCGCTGGGCCACGCCGCCATCGGGGAGTGTGCGGGAGCGCCCGAGCTCGAAGAGGCTCGCGCCGTCTCCGTAGGCCGCCGAGCCATCGCGGGCGAGCAATTCCTTGAGGCGGGGATCGCCGAAGTTCCCCGAGACGATCAATCCCTCATCCGTGATGACCAGACGATCCAGATCCTTCAAGGGATCCACGCCCGTTGTCTGTTTGAAGCGCTCCAGTTCCTCGCCGCCGCGGTTCATCAGACACTCCAGCAGCAGCTCCCCGATGGGCGAGTACCGCAGGGCATTGGCCTCGATGACCACCGCCGTCTTTCCCGCCCCCCGGGGCAGCGCCGCCAGCAGCGGATCCCTCGGCTTCCTTGGCTCGCTCTGCGTGCCCGGCGCCAGCGCCACCCCGGCATCCTGGGGCAGCACGTACGTGCGTCGGCGCTCCACGCGCTCGCGCTCCTGGGGCCGCAGCCTGCGCGGGAAGTCCACCTTCGGCGGGGCGGGGGCCTCGTCCTCTCCCTGCCCGGACAACATCAACCACGCGGCCAGGATGAACAACCCTCCGGCCAGGGCGAGCCACATTCCACGTTGGCGCTTCATCAGTAATCCTTCCCCTCGAACCACCAGAAGCCCAGGGACAACACGCCCAGGCCGAACACGAACACCCCCGCGAGCAGCATCGCCAGCGAGTCCACCGTCAGGGGCACCGAGGCCGCCAGGTCCATGCTCGCGCTGGCCAGCGCCGACAGGCGCGGCAGCACCAACGTCACCCCCCGGAAGGCGGCGCGCATGGGCCCCTCCTCGATGAAGGGCGAGATGTGGGTGCGGTAGCCCGCCACCACCCCGAGTACCAGCGTGAGCCCGCCCATGGCCGCGCACAGCGCCGGGCTGCGCACCAGCGTCGCCGTCGTCAGCATCACCGCGTACACCGCCGCGAAGCTCACGCACGCGAGCAGGGCGGCGATGAGCGGCCCCACCGTCCAGTAACCCGTCTTCACCCCGAAGATGAGCACCAGCCCCAGCGAGCCGTACACCGAGCCGGCCAGCGCGAGCGTCATCACCCCGAGGAAGGTGCCCGCCAGCAGATGCCAGCGGCGCAGGGGTAGGGCGAGCAGGTGCTCGACACGGCCCGGCGACAGCAGACTCGGCGCGAAGTCCGAGCACGCCACGATGCCAAACAGGATGCCTCCGTAGAAGACGAGGCTCGCGGCCGCCATGAACACGGGCCGCAGGGCCACGTCCACCGCGACGATGTCCCGGGACATCACCTTGCCGAACAGCCGCGAGGCCGCCAGCGCCCCATCCACCACCTCGATGCGCAGGCTGAGCGCCACGGTCACCAGCACCCCGGTGACGCCCAGCAGGAAGGCGAGGATGAACTTGCGCGAGGCCGCCTCGCGCAACACGTAGCCCGCGATGCCCACCACGCCCCTCATGCCGCCACCTCCATGGCCGAGGCCAACACCGTCTCCAGATCCTGCGCGTCGCGTTTGAGCTCCACCAGTAGCGCCCCCGCGACGCGCGCCTTGTCCAACGCCGCGTTCAGCCCCGCCGCGTCCGCCGCCTCCACGAGGTAGCGCCCCTCGAGCCCCGCCGCCGTGAAGCCCGCGCGCGCGAGCGCCTCGGCGTCCGCGCCCGGCTCGAAGCGCGCCATCCACCGGCTCTGGCTCGACGCCAGCTCCCCGAGCCGTCCCTCGCGCAGCACCTGGCCCCGGGCGAGGATCGCCACCCGATCGCACACCCGCTCGGTCTCCGCGAGCAGGTGCGAGTTGAGGAAGAGCGTGGTGCCGCGCCGCACCTCCTCCTGGAGCAGCCGCCGCACCTCCACCCGGCCCAGCGGATCGATGCCGTCGGTGGGCTCGTCCAGGATGAGCAGCTCCGGCTCGCCCATCAGCGCCGCCGCGAGCCCCAGCCGCTGGCGCATGCCCTTGGAGTAGCCGCCGATGCGCCGCTCCAGCGCGTCCCCGAGTCCCACGCGCTCGAGCAGCCGGGGGATTCCGGCCCGCTCCGGCGCCATCCCCTTGAGCCGCGCCACGGTGGCGAGAAACGCCTGTGGCTTCCATGAGCCGGGCAGGTGCAGGCGCTCGGGCAGGTAGCCGATGCGCGCGCGGATGCGGGGATCCTCCGGCGAGCCCCCCAACACCCGCACCGTGCCCGCCGTGGGCTGCACGATGCCCAGGATGCTCTTGATGAAGGTCGTCTTCCCCGCGCCATTCGGTCCGATCAACCCGAACGCACTGCCCTCGGGGACGCGCAGATCCACCCCCCGGAGCGCCTCATGACCCGGGCGGAACGCACGCCGGTAGGTCTTCCGCAATCCCACGACTTCGATGGCCGTCACGAGGGAACTCTACGCCGGAGTCCACGAGGCATTTCCACGGAGGCGCCCGCGGGGCGGGCGGGCTACCGGGCCCCTGTCCGGCGTGTAGGGGACCGGACGTGCATGAATTGCGTACCCTGGAAACTCCGGTTCGCACTTTATTTCGGGGTGACCCTGACTCTCCGTCCTACCACCCCCTGTATTTTCGCGGTCTTGCGCGCCGGAGCGGTATGGCGTGCAGTGTGCAGCGTCCCGCCATCCAGGAGGAACCATGACCATGTTCATGAGCGATTGGATGGAGCAGGAACTGTGCGCTGCCCGCCGCGAGCTGGCCTCGGCCGAGCGCGAGCTGCGGGCCAACACCGAGGCGGCCCGGACGCGCTATGCCCGCGCGCTCCACGAGGCGGACCTCGCCGAGCGCCGCGCCGCGCGCCAGGCTCGGGAACACGGGCTACCGGGGATCGGCTGGCGCCTGGCCGCTGTCTAGCCAGCCCGAGCCGGGCAACCCCAAGGACAATTCTTTTCGCGGGCCGCCGTCGGTTTATACCGTCGCTCCATGGCCTTTCCGATCCACCGCCCCCGGCGGCTGCGCCGTACCGCGGCCCTTCGTGAGATGGTGCGCGAGACGACGCTCGCGCCCTCCAACTTCATCTACCCGCTCTTCGTCGTGGAAGGGCGGGACGTGCGCCGGCCGATCGCTTCCATGCCGGGCATCTTCAACCTGTCGCTCGAGCATGCGCTCGCCGAGGCCCGCCAGGCCCACGCGCTGGGCGTGAAGTCGGTGATCCTCTTCGGCATCCCCGACCACAAGGACGCCCGCGGCTCGCAGGCCTACGCGCGCGAGGGCATCGTCCAGCGCGCCGTGCGTGAGCTCAAGAGCGCCCTGCCGGAGCTGATCGTCATCGTGGACGTGTGCTTGTGCGAGTACACGGACCATGGCCACTGTGGCGTCATCGAGGGTGGCCATGTCGTCAACGACGACACGCTGCCCCTGCTCGCTCAGATGGCCGTCACGTGCGCCCAGGCGGGCGCGGACATCATCGCCCCCTCGGACATGATGGATGGGCGCGTGGCCGCCATCCGCTCGGCGCTCGACGAGGTGCGCCTCACCGACGTGCCCATCATGGCCTACGCCGCCAAGTACGCCTCGGGCTTCTACGGGCCCTTCCGCGAGGCCGCCCAGAGCACGCCCCAGTTCGGCGATCGCCGCGGCTACCAGATGGATCCCGGCAACGTGCGCGAGGCCCTGCGCGAGGTGGACCTGGACCTGGAGGAGGGCGCGGACATGGTCATGGTCAAGCCCGCGCTGTCCTACCTGGACATCATCCGCGTGGTGCGCGACCGGGTGGACGTGCCCGTGGTGGCCTACAACGTGTCCGGCGAGTACGCCATGGTGAAGGCCGCCGCCCAGAACGGGTGGGTCGACGGGGATCGGCTGATGCTGGAGATTCTCACCTCCATCAAGCGCGCCGGCGCCGAGCAGATCATCACCTACCACGCGCTCGAAGCCTCGAAGTTGCTCGGCTGACGTCCCACTCGGAACCGCTCTCGAGGGGGCTTGCGTTCACCCCCCCCCCTGAGGGCAAAGATCCGGAACTGGCCATGGCCCCCCGCAAGAAGAAACGGCCCCCGTCCCGCAAGGCGGCACTCCCCCCGGCACCCCGGCGCACCTCGCGCGCGGGCAAACGTCCCGGGGCCGCGCGTGCCGCCGTTGCCCCCGCCCCCGTGCGTCCCCTGCAGTACAAGGTCGTCGAGCTGTCCACGGTCGACGAGGGCACGCTGGAGCGCACCGTGAATGAGTGGAGCGTCCAGGGCTGGAACCTGGATGGTGTGCAGTTCGCCATGCGCGAGTCCTCCAAGCGGCCCGCCATGGCGTTCGTCTTCTTCACCCGCGAGGGGGAGCCGGCGGTGCATGACGCGGAGGCCGCGCGCGGCCGCCTGCGCGAGATGGCCGAGACGGGCTCGCCCTCCGCGCGGCTGCTGGCCTCGCCGGACTTCACCGGCAACGCCGCCGCGTCCTCCTCCGAGTATGTCTACTCGCGGCCCCCGGGCATGGTGAGCGCGCACGAGCGGCTCGCGCAGCTCGCGGGCCTGGACGAGCCGGAGCGCCCCGAGCGGGGCCTCATCCTGGAGCCTGACGAGTGAGTGCCGCCCCGGAGTTGTACGCCGCCTCGCGCCGGCATGGCCTGCGCGTGGTGGACGAGAAGGAGGCCGCCGACTCGCCCTATCCCAAGGCCTCGCTGTGGCTGCGGCTGGGCGCGCGCCTGGTGGACGTGCTCGTGGCCTGGGGCTTCCACGTCGTGGGCGGCGGGGCGGGCAACGTGCTGGCGCTGCTCTTCCTGCTGCTGGCCGACGGCATGCTCCAGGGCCAGAGCGTGGGCAAGCGCATCTTCGGCGTGAAGGTCATGCACCTGCCCACGCGCTCGGCCGCGCGCCACCGCGACAGCACCTTGCGCAACGCCCCCCTGGCCCTCATCGTCCTGCTCGGGATGATGCCCGAGCCCCTGGGCCGCGTGGCCTTCCTCGCCGGGATCGTCGTCATCGGCGGCGTGGAGGCCCTGCGCGTGGTGAGGGATCCCCTGGGCTGGAGGCTCGGAGACACCTGGGCCCAGACCCAGGTGGTGGACGGCAAGGTCGTCGCCGGGGCCACCACCGCCGTTCGTTCGCCCGTGACGCCCGCGCGTGTCCCGGGCCGTTTCCTGTCCGCGGCCCGGGTGCGCCGGGGCCGCTCATTGCAGAAGTCCACAAGGGGAAAGCCGTGCGCATCGCGCTGACGTACAACCTCAAGCTGTCCGACTCGGAAGAAGAGGCGGAGTTCGACTCCCTGGAGACGGTGAACACGCTGGCCGCGGCCATCGAGCGGCTCGGCCACCGGCTGGAGCGCTTCGAGGTGAGCGGACCCGCCTCGCGCACCGTGGCCCGCCTGGAGGCCTACAGCCCGGATCTCATCTTCAACATCGCCGAGGGCCGCCGGGGCCGCTTCCGCGAGGCCTTCTATCCCGCGCTCTTCGAGGAGCTGGGCTTCGCCTACACGGGCTCGGACGCCTACGCGCTGGCCATCACCCTGGACAAGCAGCTCACCAAGCTGGTGCTCAGCAAGCACGGCATCCGCACCCCGGGCTGGCAGTTCGTCGAGCACCTCAACGAGCTCAAGGTCGAGGAGCTGCGCTTCCCCGTCATCATCAAGCCCAACTTCGAGGGCTCCTCCAAGGGCATCAGCCAGGACTCGGTGGCCGAGACCGTCGAGGAGGCCCGGACGAAGGTGGCCCACGCGCTCTCGCGCTACCCCAATGGCGTGCTGGTGGAGGAGTTCATCCGCGGCACCGACATCACCGTGCCCTACCTCGCGGCGGTGCAGAACGACCATGACGGCGTGCTCAGCCCGGTGTCCTACGACATCGATCCGGCCGCCATCGCCGGGCGCAAGTACGACATCTACGACTACGAGCTGAAGACGAAGCGCGAGAGCGCCGTCAAGGTGCGTGCCCCGGCCCAGCTCCCGGCGAAGATGGTCGAGGAGCTGCGCGCGGTGTCCAAGAAGATCATCGCCGTGCTCGACTGCCGGGACCTGGGGCGCATCGACTTCCGGTTGAGCGACGCGGGCGTGCCCTACTTCCTGGAGCTCAACGCGCTGCCGAGCCTGGAGCAGGGCGCGGGCATCTACGCCTCCGCGGCGCTGGAGGGCGTGCACCTGGACGGCGTCGTCAACGCCATCATCCAGAGCGCGGCGCGGCGCTACAAGATCAAGGACGGCCGGCGCCAGGGCAAGCCCGCGCGCAAGACGGGCCCCCTGCGCGTTGGCTTCACCTACAACGTCAAGCGCGTGAAGCCCACGGCGGACCCGGTGGCCACCGAGGACAGCGAGGCCGAGTACGACTCGCCCACCACGCTGCAGGCCATCCGCGAGGCGATTGCCTCGTGGGGCCACGAGGTGGTGGACCTGGAGGCCACGGCGGAGCTGCCCAGCGTGCTCGCGAGCACCCCGCTGGACATCGTGTTCAACATCGCCGAGGGCTTCAAGGGCCGCAACCGCGAGAGCCAGGTGCCCGCGATGCTGGAGCTGTTGGACATCCCCTACACGGGCAGCGATCCGGCCACGCTCTCCATCGCGTTGGACAAGGCGCTGGCCAAGAAGATCGTCCGTCAGGCCGGCATCCACACCCCCATCTTCCAGCTCATGCACACGGGCAAGGAGCGGCTCAACAAGGAGTTCACCTCCTTCCCGCTCATCGTGAAGCCCGTGGCCGAGGGCTCTTCCAAGGGCGTGGTGAGCAAGAGCGTGTGCGGCAACGAGGCGGAGCTGCGCGAGGTGGTCAAGGAGATCGTCACCAAGTACCAGCAGCCCGCGCTCATCGAGGAGTACATCGGGGGACGCGAGTTCACGGTGGGCCTGCTCGGCGAGCGGCGCCCGCGCGTGCTGCCGCCCATGGAGATCGTCTTCCTGGACAAGGCGGAGAAGAACCCCATCTACAGCTTCCAGCACAAGCTGGATTGGAACGATCGCATCCGCTACGACGCGCCGGCGAAGCTGGAGCCCGCGCTGCTGGAGAAGCTGCGCACGGCGGCGCGCGGCTCGTTCATGGCGCTGGGGTGCCGGGACGTGGCGCGCATCGACTTCCGCATGGACGACAAGGGCCGGCTGTACTTCATCGAGTGCAACCCGCTGCCGGGCCTGACGCCGGGGTGGAGCGACCTGGTGCTCATCGCCCAGGGAGCGGGCATGGACTACCGGGGGCTCATCGGGGAGATCATGGCCCCGGCCATCCGCCGCTACAAGGAGCGTGAGGCCCGGCGCGCCGCGGACGAGAGCGCCCTGATGAAGCTGGCGATGGAGAAGGCCGCCCAGGAGAAGGCCTCTCCGTCCGAGGACAAGTCCAATGGGGGTGGGGGAGGGGGCTCCTCCAGTGAGGCTTCGCCCCGTATGGAGATGAAGGCCTGAGCGCCTCCGGCGGCGGGTTCGATTCCCGCCGCCTCCAAAATAGAGAGAGAGGCTGCCCCCGCCTTGAGCGCGGCCCAACCTAGGACGATTGCTTGACGGTCCCTCCGCCGCGCGGGACAAAAGGGGCGGTATGTCCATCCAGCGCTTGCGCCTCACGGAGTTCAGCGTCTTCGAGAAGGCGGAGTTCGAATTCTGCCCGGGTATCAATGTCATCATTGGTGCCAACTCCACGGGCAAATCGCACTTGATGAAGCTGCTGTACGCGGGCCACCGGGTGGCGGAAGGTGCCGTGGCTGCCAGGCCGCCTCTGACCGACGAGGTTTTCAATCACCAGTTGGCGGAAAAACTCGCGGGCGTCTTCAAGCCGGAGGAGGGTGCAATCGGCCGGTTGCGGAACCGGCGGCTCGGGCGTGGACGCGCGGAGGTAGCCATTGAGACGAACGAGGGCACGCTTTCCTTTGGGTTGAGTTCGCTCGGCAAGCTGACCGTGCAGGAGCGAAGCTGGGCTCCAGCCACTCCCGCTGTCTTCCTGCCCTCGCGAGAAGTTCTGGCGATGTACGAGGGTTTCGTCGCGGCTTACGAAGCCCGTGAACTCTCGTTCGATGAGACCTACTACGACACGTGCAAGGCACTCGCGGCCTCGCAGCTGCGGGGACCCCGGGGGACGCGCGCCGCCGAGTTGCTCGGACCCATCCTGGCCGCGTTGGGTGGAGGCGTGCGGCTCATGGGCAATCGCTTCTATGTCATCCAGGAGAATGGAACATTCGAAGCGCATCTGGTCGCGGAGGGACTTCGCAAGATCGCGAGCGTGGCGCATCTGATCGCCAACGGCTCTCTGGTGGAGAACGGACTTCTGCTGTGGGACGAACCGGAGGCGAACCTCAATCCGCGGCTCATCTCGCAAGTGGTGGAGTTCCTCCAAGCCTTCGCGCGTCGCGGTGTCCAGGTCTTCCTCGCCAGCCATGACTACTTGCTGACGCAGAAGTTGTCTCTCGTGGCCGAGCACCCGAGTCAACAGGACGCGGTTGCCATGAAGTTCTTCAGCCTCTTCCGAGAGGGCAATGCCGTGCAAGTGGAGAGTGCTCCGACACTCGCTGGGTTGGAGCGCAATCCCATCCTCCAGGAGTTCGCGCGTCACTACGACGCCGAGGCCAATGCTTTCGCCCAATCCGCGGAGGTCATGACGCCGGAGGAGCCGACGGAATGAGTCCGCCCCTCCCTATTGAAGAGGGCCGGTTGCGCTTCGAGTTCGATGCGCGGTGGCAGGACGCGGTGAAGTGGGATGACTCTCTGGCCTACCGCAAGGGAATCGGGAGCCTTCCAGACACGAAGGCGGTCGATATCCTCTGCCGTTCCAAAGGCCGCTGCGTCCTCATCGAGGTGAAGGATTTTCGGGGGCATCGAATCGAGAACAAGCCGCGGGTGGCCTCCGGTGAGTTACAGCAGGAAGTGGCCCTGAAGGTGCGTGACACCCTGGCGGGTGTCTTGGGGGCAGCGAGGCTCAACGCGGACGGTGGCTACTGGCAGCCCTACGCCAAGGCGTTGGTCTCGAACGATGATGTGTATGTCGTGCTCTGGCTCGAGGAAGACTTCGCACCCCCCATGGGTCCCGGGACGCAGGAGCAGCGCTGGAAGACGCGCTTGTCCACGGTGCTCAACGTTCTCAAGCAACGACTGCATTGGCTGACACCGAATGTTCTCGTGACCAGTGTGCGAGAAGTAAGCAGGCTTCCGGGGGTGCAGGTGAGCAATCTCCCCCATCCGTGAACATCAGCGGGCGCGTCGCATTCACTTGAGACTCCTTTGGTCCCCCAGTTCGCGCAGGTGAAGCCATGACGTCCCGGCGCTCTGGGTACGATCTGTACGACACACAAGAAGCGATTGGGAAACAATGGAGCGCGCATCCTGCTCCTGAACATAGACAGCTTTTGGGTCTGGCGAGAGATGCGCTCCTCTTTGTCTACGTGACTGGCCGATTGTATCACTTCGAGGAGTTCCGCAAGGGCCTCGTGACTGGCTCTCGCCCGCCACCCGACTCCTTCGAACCACGTCGAAGTGACTTCGCGAATCTCGAGGAGCGACTGAACAGCACGAGGGAGTTCCTCACGAAGCTCCGCGACGAGGCCGACTCCACCAGGGAGAAGGAGGTGCTCCAGGTTGTCGTGGACATCCTCCAGTTCATCTCCTCGACCGGGCAGCACCTGTCACTCAGTGAGTACCTCGAACACCTCGCGGCGGATGCGCCTCCGTATGCCATTGCCTCGTTCGCGACGAAGGAGGAGGCGGAAGCGTGGTTGGGACATCATCCCAATCCTCCTGATTTCGCCCATGTGCTGATCGCGAACACCTATCACGACGTGGTGTATGACCGCGAAGCGAACTTCCGTCGCCTGCCACGCTCTCGCATGCTCGAATACCACCTCGCCAGGCTGAAGCGGAGGGCACCACCTGCCGCCGTCGCGTCCTTCGTCACTCTCGAGGAAGCAGAGGCATGGCTGAAGGCGCAACCCGAGCCCGCCAGATGGGCGTGGGTGTCCATCGCGGGTGAGCCCTACCTCGCGGTGTATCACCCCAACATCAACCACCGAGCCCTCTACCCGCTCTCCATGTCCGAGGGTTACGAGGTGGGGCCCGACGAACCAGAGAACTGATTCACACCACCGCGGGCTCCAGCAGGCGCCGGACCTCACAGTCCAGGCGAGGTGCCCACATAGAGGATTACCGCAGCGAGGCCCGCGATGACGTTACCCGTCCACGCCGGGTTTCGTTCTCGCTCAAGTCCCCGTTTCGAAACCTTTGATACCCTCTCCGGCTCACTCCGTCCTGGGCGCCGTGCCCTGGCTATGGCTTCTCGCTGTCGAGGTGGGCCATGTGCGCGGCCGGGTACCGAGTGCCCGCGATGGCGCCACGCGGTGCAACCTTCTCGATCTGGGCAATCTGGTCCGCGGTCAACGGCTTCGCGGCGAGCGCCTCATTGAGCTGCTCCAGGGTCCGCATGCCCAGCGTCGGCGTGAACTTCGGCTCCTTGCCGAGCACGTACCCGATGGCCAGTTGCCCGGGCGACATGCCCCACTTCTTCGCGAGCTCCTGCAGCCCCGCGACCAGCCTGGCGTTCGCCGCGGCGTTGTCCCCACTGAAGCGTGGCATGTGGGCGCGCGCGTCTCCCGGTTTGATCGGGCTCGCCGAGAGCAGGCCGCGTGACAGCGCGCCGTAGAGCGTCGCGCCGATGCCCAGTTCATGCAGGACCGGGAAGATGGCGTCCTCGGGGTTGCGGCTGGCAATGGAGTACTCAATCTGCAGGTCGGCGATCGGATGCACCTTCGCCGCGCGGCGGATGGTCTCCGGGCCTACCTCGGACAGGCCGATCTTCCGGACGTAGCCGGCCTTCACCAGGTCCGCGATGGCGCCGACGGTGTCCTCGATGGGCACCGCGGGGTCCAGGCGCGCTGGGCGATAGACGTCGACGTGGTCGGTGCCGAGCCGCATCAGCGAGTAGGTCAGGAAGTTCTTCACCGCGACGGGCCGTGTGTCGACACCCACGGCGGCGCCGTCGGGCCCACGCATCATGCCGAACTTCACGGAGAGCTGGACCTTGTCCCGGCGGCCCGCGATGGCCTTGCCAATGAGCAGCTCATTGTGTCCGGAGGCGTAGAAGTCACCGGTGTCGAGGAAGGTGATGCCGTGCTCGATGGCGGCGTGGATGACGGCGATGCTCTTCGCGTCGTCCGTCTTGCCGTACACACCAGACATTCCCATACAGCCCAAGGCGATTTTCTGTTTTTCGTTCATGGCTCGTATCTACGCGGGCGCGGCGCCCGGTTCTTGGCGTTTCTTGGCACGGACGCCGCGCCAAGAAACGCCAAGTGCTCGAGCCTTCGCCACGCTACACTGAGCCGATGGAGAGCTTCACCGAGCTTCCCGTTGCGCTTCCATGTCTGCGCGTGGCGCGCGGCACGACCACCTCGCTGCACACCGGCATCAAGGAACACTGGGGCATCGGGCGCATCGACGAGGGCGACACCGAGTGGTGGGGCAGCGGGCGCGTCCGGCGCTCGGTGCCCGGGTGCATCCTCCTGAAGCAGCCGGGCGACGTGGTGCGCCACCTGTTGCATCGCGGGCCCACGGTCTTCACCGCCGTCACCTTGCCGACAGACGAAGTGGTCCGGGTCATTCGCGAGGGAGAGGCCGTGGTGACGCCACAGTTCGAGCCCGGCGACCCACGGGCCGCGCCCTTCCATCGGCTGCTCGACGCGGCCTGTTCCGGCGAGGACCGCTTCACGCTGGAGGTGGCGCTCGCGGAGGCCCTCCAGGCGCTGGTGGCGACCCGTGGCGTGCGGTCGGACCACTCGCGCCCCGTGCGACGCGCGCTGGCGTTCATCCGCGAGCGGCTCGAGGAGTCGATCTCCCTGGAGGAACTCGCGACGCACGTGGACCTCGACAAGTTCCATCTGTGCCGAGCCTTCCGCGCGCAGGTCGGGATGCCTCCGCACGCGTACCTCACGCATCTCCGCGTCGCCCGTGCGAAGGAGTTGCTCACCCGCGGCGTGAGGCCCTCCGAGCTCGCGCCATTGGTCGGCTTCTACGACCAGGCGCAGCTGACGCGGCACTTCCGGCGGCTCGTGGGGACGACGCCCGCGCGGTACGTGAAGTCTCCGGGTGACCCGCGGTTCCGCGGCGTGCTTCGGCCTTCTCCTCAGCCGTAGACGTCCACGCCGCCTTGAGCCGCGGGTAGGTCGCGGCGAGTGCAGGTGTTGAGCATGAAGTCACGAAACGCGCGAATCCTGCTGGGGACCAGCGGAGTGGCCGGGTGCAGCAGGTACAAGGACAGCCCGAGGTCCACGTCCTGGTCGGGCAGGACCCGGACGAGACTTCCCTGAGAAAGTCCGGCATCGGCCATGGCGAGGGGCAGCAGGGCGATTCCCGCCCCCGCCAACGCCAGGGAGCAGAGAAACGCACCATCCTCGGCCACCACGCTCGGCGTGAGGTGGAGGCCCAGCGCGCTGGTGTCGTGACGCATCATCAGGACATGATGGGCCGTGAGGTCCGTCAACTGGCGCGGATTCCCCGCCCGGGTGAGGTACGCCGGAGCGGCGACAAAGCCCAGCCGCACGTCGAACAGCCGGTGGGCGATCAGCGAGGAGTCGCGCGGCGCCGGGCTCAATCGCAGCGCGATGTCCAGTTGATGGGCAGCGAAATCCAGCTCCTGGTCGGTCAACAGCAGTTCCAGCGACACCTCCGGATGGGTCTCGCCAAAGCGCGCGAACGCCGGGGCGAGCAGTGTGTTGGCGATGTCAGGCGGCGCGGTGAGGCGGATCCGCCCCCGCGGGTGCCCTCGTGCCTCGTGGAGCGCGCTCGTCGCGTTGTCGAGCAACTCGAGTGCCTGCCCGACGCGCCTCCGGTAGAGGACGCCATCCTCCGTGGGCTGCACGAGCCGCGGGCTGCGACGGACCAGGGCCACCTGGAGGTGTGATTCCAGGCGGGCGAGTCTTCGGCTCACCGAGCCCTTGGTCTCGCCGAGCAGTCGCGCCGCGGCGGTGAGTGAGCCGTGATCCACGACCAGACAAAAGGCCTGCAGGTCACGCAGGTCCGCTGAAGAGGTTGCCGGGAGGACAACCTTGGGTTGCGTTTTCTCTGTCTTGTTAATCATTGGGGGGCACGGTACCTGAATCATCCAGGAGGCTCTCGATGAGCACGAAGACGAACAGCATGACGCGCCGGGGTCTGCTCGGCGCGATGGGTCTGGCGGTGGTGGCGCTTCCCCTTCCCCACGTCCTGGCGTGGGCGAAGCCTTCCGCGAAGAAGGTGAGCAAGGGGTGGGCCACGGGAGGCACCGCCGCGATGACCGGCGCCAGCGCCTACCCCAATCCCTTCACTTCCGAGGGGGGAGCGGTGTGCAGGCTGACATGTGAGCAGGTCGTCGGCCCTTGCCATGGAAGCACGCAGGTGCGCAAGGATATCAGCGAGGGTCATGGGGGGCTGCCCGTGCGGCTCGCGTTCCGGGTACTGGATGAGAACTGCAAGCCCGTTCCAGGGGCGAGCGTGGACATCTGGCATGCTGGACCCGAAGGCGTCTATTCGGGTGATGACCAGCACCCGCTCTGCAATGCCGATGACGAGAAGGCGCGAGCCGCGCATTGGTTTCGGGGCGTGCAGACGACGAATGATGAGGGCCGGGTGGATTTCAATACCTGCTTTCCGGGCTGGTACCCGAGCCGGACCGTGCATATCCATTTCACCATCAAGGTCGCGGGGACCGAGAGCGTGACGTCGCAACTCTACTTCGAGGACTCGCTCAACGACGACATCCTGAGCACCCAGCCGCTCTACAACACACGCGGTGCGCGCGACACCCGCAACTCCGCCGACAAGGTGGCGGCGCCCGACAAACAGGGAGACTTCCTCCTCCAGACCCGGAAGATGCCGGATGGGGCGCTGCTGGCTTGGAAGACCTTCATCGTCCGCTCCTCGGCGGGCACGCCCTTGTGCGACGCCCACAGCGAGCAGATCAAGGCGTTGATCAAGTCGGGCGTCAATCCCGCGGACCCGAACACCTTTCCCTCCGAGATCCTCCCCCCGAAGAAGTGAGGTGAGCGGGTCCGGAGCCGGGTCATACAAGCGGATCGCCTGGTGAGCGCTGGCCTTCCGCGATGCTCCGGCTGCGGTCGCGGAGAGGGTGAACGGCATGCCGCCGCGCACCCTGCGTTGCCGCGGCCGTCGCCGCCTCTTCAGCTCGAGGCGGCGCGCTCGATGTCGGGGTTGATTCTGGCCAGGAACCCGTCCATCGTCTCCTTGCCCATATCGACCACCTTCGCGCCCCCGCCCGCGACAATCGTCACGTCGGTGATGCCGATCACGTTCAGGATCAGGCGCAAATACTGCGTCGCGATATCACGATCCCGTATCGGCGACCCTTCGGTATACACGCCGCCCGAGGCGAGCAGCACCGTCGCCTTCTTGCCCATGACGAGGCCTTGCCCGTCGTAGCCAAGTGTCAACCCCTTGCGCACGATGTGATCAATCCACGCCTTCAAGGCCGCCGGCACGTTGTAATTGTAGACCGGCGTGGCGACGACGAGGTGGTCGGCGGCGAGCAACTCGGCGACGAGCTCGTCCGACAGTTGGAGCGCTTCCTTCATCGCGAGGGAGTGCTGCTCGGGCGGCGTGAAATAGGCATGAAGCCAGGGCGCGGTGACGAACGGGAGCTGGGTCTCCATGAGGTCGCGTTCGACCACTTCGCCTCCCGGATGCGCGGCTCGCCAGTCGGCGATGAAGCGGCGGGTCATGTTGCGCGAGATTGAATGAGTGCCGCGCGGACTGGTCTCGACAACGAGAAGCTTGGACATCAGAGGTCTCCTTGCAAAAGGGGCAGCTTGAAAAGGAAAAAGCAGGGCCCGCCGCCGTGACTGATGAAGCAGGTCGGTTGCATGTCGCCAATCTAGGCGCCGCCTCTCCCTTGCGGGAGTGATGAAATCATGATGAACTCCATCGGCCGGGACGATGGATCATGATGGGTAACCTCTCGCTGGATCAACTGCGCGTCCTCGTGACGATCGCCGACACGGGCAGCTTTTCCGCGGCCGGTCGCAAACTCAGTCGTGCGCAATCGGCGATCAGCCAGGCCGTGGCGACGCTCGAGGGCCTTCAGGGGGTTGTGCTCTTCGACCGGAGCGGTCACCGGCCACAGTTGACGGAGGTCGGGCGCGTGCTCGTCGAGCAGGCGCGACTGGTTCTGGCGAGCGCGGCCCGGTTCGAAGCGGTGGCGGCGAGCACGCGCGCGGGGCTGGAGCCCGAGCTCGCGCTCGCGATCGATCCCTTCGTGCCGACGGCGCCATTGATTGACAGCCTTCGCGCGCTCGGCGACACCTTTCCCGCGCTTCCGGTCAGCTTCTCGACCGAGGGACTCGGAGGCTCGCTGCGACGCCTGCGCAACGGGTCGGCCGCGCTGGCGATCTGCCTGCTCCTGCCCACCGTCCCCGACGACATCGCCGCCTACCCGCTGCTTCGTATTGGATTGCAAGCCGTGGTGGCGCCCACTCATCCGCTCGCCGCGCTCGGACGGCCGGCGACGCGGGGCGACCTGGAGCCGCACGTCCAACTGGTGCTGTCGGAACCGGTGGACTCCGGTGGCGCGAATTACGGACTCTTGAGCGCCAGGCTCTGGCGCTTCGTCGATCTCGGGCGGCGTCTCGACTTCCTGCTGGCCGGCCTCGGCTGGTGTCGGATGCCCGAGCATCTCGTCGCCGGACCGATCGCCGCGGGACAATTGATACCGCTCCAGATCGACGAGGATTCGACCCCAGGCGGCACGCTGACCATCTATGCGGCCCACAGGCGTGACCGCGTGCTGGGTGCCGCCGGTCGGTGGTTGCTCGATGAGTTGCGGCGCCGCCTGTCATCCGCTGAGCCCTCCGCACCGGCCCCCACGAAGCGCATGAAATGAGCCCCTCACGCCGCCCCCTCCCGAGAGGAGAGGGGGCGGCGGCGCCACCCTCAGCCCCCGAGGAGCGGAGTGGACCGCGACTCAGTTGTACGTGGCCGAGTAGGTGCCGGCCTGCGCGCCGTTGATGAACGCGAAGCCCACGCCCTTGATGGTCTGCGGCACCGTCGTCACCGGCGTGCCGTTGACGCTCACGGACACGAGCGTGCGGCCCGTCGCCGTCCGCGTGGGAATCATGAGCGACAGGTTGCGCGCCGGGGTGGCCACGGTGAAGGAGAGCGCCGTGCCGGTGAAGGCCACGGAGGACACCTGGGTGGCCTCGCGCGCATTGAGCCAGGCGAGCAGCTGCTTCGCGGTGATGACGGACACGCCCTCCCGGCGGGCCGAGGCGATGATGGCCGCCGAGCCCGAGGATCCCGCCGACGGATCCGTGTCCACGTGCATGTTGGCGTTGAACGCGCCGTAGTACCCCTTGGGGCCGAGCGCGTTGGCCAGCAGCGTGTCGATGTGCAGCGGGTACGACTGGCCGGACTCGTCCGTCATCTGCGTGGCCAGTTGGTAGACGTCGAGAGGCGTGCCGTCCACGTCCGCGAAGCGCATGGCCATTCCCGAGCCGGTGAACAGGCCCGGACGGTCCTGCACCCAGTAGTCCGGCCAGTAGTAGTAGTTCGTGTCCAGCCGGATGCCGTGGCGCAGCGACACCTTCGGCTGCGTGGCCCAATCGCTGAAGGCGATGCAGTGCGTGCGGTTGGTGGTGGGCGCGGGGATGCCCGGGTACGACGCGGCGAAATTCGCCAGCTGCGGCGTGAAGAAGTTCGGATCCAGCGTAGCGGCCGTGTAGTCCGCGCAGCCGGTGTTGACGTGGAGGGCGTACTCGAAGCCCTGCGCCTCGTATGCCGCGGCCTGCGTCGCCGTCAGCCCGCCGATGAAGTCATAGACGGTGCCGCGCACGCACTCCCAATTGTCCACGTTGCAGCTGGCGGGGCTGGCGTCGAGGTACTGCTGCCAGCGCTGCACGGTGGCGCCACCCGGGTGCCCGTCACCCGTCATCACCACCACGGCCTTCTTCGCGCTGGGGAAGTACCAGAGACGCGGCAGCGGGACGGCGCTGGTCAGATGGAGCATGTTCGCCAGCAGGCGCTGCTGCTCGTCCGCCTGGGGAATCTGCACCTTGCCCATGTCCACCCAGTCCGGCTTCGGGTCGAAGGACGCGTTGCCGTAGAACATGTCGTTGGAACGCGCCCCCGGGCCGATGCTGGAGCCGTCACGGTTCTGGCCCTGCCACGCCGGGTTGCCCTGGCGCGTGAGGATGACGGACTTCGCCAGGTCATATGCGAAGGTGATGGCCGTGCCGCTGCCCACCGGACGCAAGCTGACCGCGGCGTAGGACGTGGGCGTGGTGGCGCTCGAGTAGAGCGTGGCGATGGCGCGTGTGCCGGCGGCCAGCGTGTGCAGGTCCGCGGTGCCGTGGTACTGCATCGTCTCCGCGGTGAGGCCCGCGCCCGGCGCCTGGGTCGTGTCGAGCAGGAGGTAGCCCTCCGACAGCGTGCCCGTGGACGGGTTGATGCCGAGCAGCGCGTCGAGGTTGGCGGAGGGTCGCAGGGCGATGAGGCTGCCGCCCGCGTTCACCCACTGGGTGACGAGCGTCACCTGGGCGGCGCTCAGCGTCGTCTCGCCGAGGATGAGCACCCGGTAGTCCTCGAGCGACACCGACGCGCCGATGTTGCCGGCGTCGGTGGTGGCGAACGAGGCGATGCCCTCGGCCTCGAGAATCTCCTTCAGATAGTCGGTGAAGGGGTTGACCGGATCGGTGGCCAGCAGCACCGGGCCGGAGCCGGTGACACCCGGGCGCGGCGGCGGGCCGTTCGACTCGAAGAGGACGTCCACCCAGTAGTTGGCGTTCTGGTAGCTGCTGGTGGGGAAGCTGGATACCGCTCCGTAGGCATACACGCCGTTGCCGCCGCTGGTGGTGCTGCCCGGCAGCGCGTGCAGGGGCGGCGCGTCCACGCCGTTGGCCAGCCCGCCCAGGTCGGCGGAATAGCCGCCGACCGGCGCGAAATACGAGGCCACGTATGTGGTGCCGGCGGTGATGGACACCGGCGAGGCGAACGTCACCTGCTGCCAGCCCGTGGCCGTCTCGTTCATGAAGGTGGCGCTGGCCAGGAGCTGGCCGGAGGCGCTCCAGAGGTGGCCCACGTGGGTGCCGGTGTTGCCCCCACCCTTGTAGAAGCGGATGCCCTTCACCCGGCCGTCCACGTCCGAGCGGAACTTCACGCCCACCTCGATGGAGGACGTGTCTTGGGCCGTGGGGGTGGCGGGCGTCGCGCTCACGGGGAAGAGGCTGAAGGTGTTGCCCGGCGGGGGGGGCTCCGGCGGCGGCGCGCCCGTGGCCTGGAACAGGACGTCCACCCAGTAGTTGGAGTCACGGTAGCTGCCGGTGGGGAAGGTGCCCGAGGGCCCATACGCGTAGACGCCGTTGCCGCCGCTGGTGGGGCCGGGAAGCGCGGACACGGGCGGGGCATTCACGCCGTTGACGAGGCCCGCGTCGTCGAAGGCATAGGCGCCGGTGGGCGCGTGGTACGAGGCCACGTACGTCGTGTCGGCGGCGATGGGCACCGGGGTGGAGAACGTCACCTGCTGCCAGCCGGTGGCCGTCTCGTCGACGAAGGTGGCCGAGGCGAGCAACTGCCCGGTGGCGCTCCACAGGTGGCCCACGTGGGGGCCGGTGTTGCCCCCGCCCTTGTAGAAGCGCACGCCCACCACGTTGCCCGTCACGGAGGTCCGGAACTTCACGCCCACTTCGACGGGGCGGGAGTCATTGCTCACCGAGGCGATGTCCGGTGTGGCGGTGGACGGCCAGATGCTCACCGGCGCCGCGGGCTGGAAGACCACGTCCACCCAGTAGTTGGAGTTGCGGAAGCTGTCGGTAGGGAAGGTGCCGGAGGGGCCGTACTTGAAGACGCCGTTGCCGCCGCTGGTGGTGCTGCCCGGCAGCGCATGCAGGGGAGGGCTGTCCACACCCGCGATGAGGCCCGAGTCCGTGAAGCCATAGGCCCCGTTGGGCGCGTGGTACGAGGCCACGTACGTCGTGTTGGCGGCGATGGGCACCGGGGTGGAGAACGTCACCTGCTGCCAGCCGGTGGCCGTCTCGTCGACGAAGGTGGCCGAGGCGAGCAACTGCCCGGTGGCGCTCCACAGGTGGCCCATGTGGGGGCCGGTGTTGCCCCCGCCCTTGTAGAAGCGGATGCCGACGATGTCGCCCGCCACGTCGGACTTGAACTTCACGCCCAGCTCCACCGCGGTGGAGTCATTCGTCACCGAGGGCACGGCGGGCGTGCTGTTGGGCGCGAAGAGGGAGAAGGCCGTCTGCGCGTGCGCGCTCCCGGGGGGGAGGGCCAGGAGGGCCAACGCGAGCGCCATGGTCGTGCACCGGAGCAGGTGCTGGACGGTCCGGGGGGCCGTTGGGGAGGTTGTGTCATGGGGACGTTCCTGATGGGGGTGGAGTCGTGCCGCGACGCGGTAGGCAACCGCGCGACCCCATCTTCCTGGCTTGTTGCTTCATCCACAACGACACAATGGACGCCCCATTTTCAGAGGGAAGCTACTCGCGCACGAGCTGTTGCCGCGCGCGATCCAAAGAAAGACAGACAATCACATCCCTCATCCGTGCGTGCATCTGGCGAACACACGCCAGGCAGCATCCGCCTGATGCGTGTCTTGTTTCCGCCCAAGCCGCCAGCCGCGGCCGGGCGAGCCGAGCACCTCTCGGGGCGCGCTCGGGCATCACCCCTGTCGTGGCCTGTAGCTGGGTTGTGGCCCGTCGTTTGCTACGTCTCGAGGTCATCAGTCCCAGGGCCTTGAGTCCAAGGCTAGGGTTGCCTCACCTGTCCGCTGAACTGGCTTGGGGTTGTATGTAGGCCGATCTAAGTGGGAACATTCACTGGATCCGTCCATTTGATTGAACGTCGCTCCGCGTACTCCTTATGAACCCAAAGTTTCCCCTGAACCCTCGAAGTGCCCTCCTGTTCGGCGCGCTCGTCACAGCCCCGGCGCTCGCACAGACCCCCGTCAAGACCTTCGACCTCGAGCAGGTGACGCTCAGCCCGGGAGGTCAGCACTCGCTCGTGCTCACCACCGGTGACGTCCTGGAGCAAGGTCAACTCCGCCTCCTGCTCGCCGGCCAGTACCAGCACAAGCCCCTGGTGTTCGTGCGCAACGACGAGATCCAGGGCTCGGTCGTCGGCCGTCGCTGGAGCGCCCACCTCGGCGTCGCGTACGGCCTCACCGACAGCGTGGAACTGGCGCTGCAACTGCCCGTGATTCTCTCGCAGGGGGGCGATGATCTGTCCGCCCTGGGCATCGCGCCGGTCTCCGGCACGGTGCTCGGCGCGCCCGTGCTGCAGGGCCGCTTCGTGCTCGCACGCCAGTCCGCATCGGCCCTGGGCGACATCGGCCTCAACCTGGGCCTGTCGCTGCCCATCGGGAGCAGCTCCGGGCTCACGCAAGACCCGGGTGCTGGGCTCGCCTTCAACCCCGGGATCGGGTTCGGCCACAACTTCGGGTCTCTCCTCCGGGTGGGCGTGGAGGTGGGCGCGGTGATCCGCCAGAGCGAGAGGCTCTCGAACTACGCCAATCGGATCATCGACCAGGTGGGCAGCTACGCCACCCTGGGTGCCACCGTCTCCACGCTGGGAGATGGGCTGCGCGGCGAGGTGACGGCCCGCGCGCTCCTGGCGCTCACGCAGACCATGAGCGCGGGAGAGGTGCTCGTCGGAGCCCGCTACCCGCTGCCCCTGAACCTGGAGGTGTTCGCGCTGGCGGGTCCAGGCATCGGCAAGATGCCGGGCAACCCGGCGTTCCGCGCCTTCGCGGGCCTCGCCTTCCGTCCCTTCCCCTCCAAGCCGAAGGAAGAGCCGCGCGAGCCCACGCCCGTCGTCTGCCCCGCCTGCCCCGTCTGCCCGGCCCCCACGCCAGCGCCGGAGCCGACCCCGTGCCCGGCTCCTCCTCCTCCGGCCCCGCCCGCGCCCGCGGACTCCGACAAGGACGGCATCCCCGACGTGGACGACGCCTGCCCGCTCAAGCCCGGTGTCCCCGCCCACGAGGGCTGCCCGCCGCCCGAGCCGCCGAAGCCCCCGTACGCCGAGTACGAGGAGGCCCGCATCTCCATCAAGGATCAGGTCCGCTTCGCCACCGGCAAGTCCGACATCCTGCCCGAGTCCTTCCCCCTCCTCGATGAGGTGGCCAAGATCCTCAAGGAGCACCCGGAGCTCGTCCGGCTGCAGATCGGCGGCCACACCGACAACCGCGGCACGCGCGAGTTCAACATCAAGCTCTCTCAGGATCGCGCGGAGGCGGTGCGCCGCTACCTCGTTGATCGTGGCGTGGCGCCGACGCGCCTCGAGGCGAAGGGCTACGGACCGGACCAGCCCATCGCCACCAACGATACCGCCGAGGGCCGCCAGAGGAACCGCCGCACCGAGTTCATCTCCAACAGCAAGAAGAAGTAACCCCACTCCTTTTCTTCTCTTCGCACCCCCGAAAAGCCATGCACATGAACACCGAAGTCCCACGCCGCGCGCTCCCAGGCGCGGCGCGGGTTGCCAGCCTCTGGGTCCTCCTCTCGGCTCTCGCCTGTGGCGACAGCGCCAGGCCCGACTCGGCTGACGCGCGCCCGGTCGCGCCGCGGAGCGCCGCGCAGAAGGCGGTCCAGACGGACCTGACCGCCACCACCACCACCACGAGCCCCACCTTCTCCTCGTACATCGCCACACTGCCGCCGGCCCAGGTGACGGCCTCCATCACCCAGACCCTGGAGGCGAGCTGGGATCCCAGCCTCCAAAGCCTCAACTATCCCCCCGTCTACCCGCAGGGCTGGAGCATCGAGTATTACGCGGGGGGCGAGAAGCTGGCGAAGGTGCCGACCACCGCCAGCGAATGGGCGGAGGTCTCGGGTGTGATCGCCCGAGGAGGCCTCGAGGTGGAGGGTGTGGAAGGCGAGCGGCAGGCGATCGTCTCCAGGTCCACCGCGCCTCGAGTGGTGGTGAGGCCCGTGTTCTCGGGCGGCGTCGTGGGTGACGGCTGGGACGTCTTCTTCGATCCCGGCTACACCCGGATCTTCAACGTCCACCACCACAACAACCTCAACGAGATCATGTGCCGCGATCTGGTGACCGGCACCACGTGCCCGGGCTTCCCCATGAAGCTCACCCAGACCAGCGTCCGCTCCACGGGCCGCATCGACGCGGCGTCCAACAACTTCTGGCAGCCCACCGTCACCCTGCCCGCCGCGGAGGGCCAGCCCTCCAAGCTGGCTTGGGACTGCGTGGACCTCACCAACGCCACGCGCTGCGCCAGGCCGGTGGTCGTCTCCGAGTTCACCTCGGCCAACATCAAGAGGACCAACGACAACACCGACATCAAGAGGAACAACTACAACGACCACACCGATCCGGTGGTGATCGGCCGGAAGATGTACACGATCGGCTTCGTCAGCGGCGGGAAGGCCCGCATCACCTGCCTGGACATGGCCACCGGCACCGAGTGCCCCGGGGTGGAGCTGCCAGAGAACGGCAGTGCCGACGAATCCGGCCTCACCGCGGTGGGGAACAAGCTCTACGTGGTCCCCGGCTTCGGCAAGAACCTGGACTGCTACGACAGCACCACCTGGGCGCGGTGCCCTGGGACCTGGCCCCAGCCCGTGAAGGACCAGGCGGGCAAGTTCGTGAATGGCAGTCCCGTGTGGGCCCTGCCGGGTGCCAACGGTGAGATCCAGCACATCTGCGCGAACAACGTCTGCTTCACGCTGGAAGGCGCCGCGCACAGCCTGCCGCCGAGATTCCTCGCCGAGATCCAGGCGCATCCCGTGATGGGAAATGCGAACCCGATCTTCCAGTACGGCGGTGGCAGCAGCTCCGGCACCAAGGTCGCCTGGCCCTACAGCATCATCTCCACCACCAAGAGCACCTGGGCGATGTGCTGGGACATGGCCACCGACGCCAAGTGCGCGGACAAGTTTCCCATCAATGTGCCGGTCCTCTACACGACCATCTTCGATCCCGAGCAGCCGGAATGCCTGTGGACCAACACGGACAACGGCGTCATCAGGAACTATGATGTCAGGACCGGCAACCAGGGCTGCACTGGCGCTTCGACCCGCATCTCCTTCAAGACGCCGGTGAGCGTGCCGCGGCTGAGCTGCGACCCTGCGTCGCGCGTCTACCAGTACAAGTCCTTCAAGCTCACCTCGCCCGACCCCTCGCTGTACACCACGGCCACCCTGACGGTGAGGGACTCCAACGGCCAGCCCCTGGCCGCGTGGAGCAAGCTGCCGATCGATCGCGCCAATCCCGTCGTGGATTTGACCTCGCTCTCGACGCTCGAGACGGGGCTCACGCCGAGCTTCGACATCTCCGCTGACATCACCAACGCCAACGTGGTGCCCGCCAGCGAGATCCGCGTCACCACGGGCGCTCCCCCGCAGCTGTGCTGGGACCTCGCGTCGCCGCCCTCCGCTGCCTGTCCGATCGGACCCAAGCTGGCCAGCACCACCGCCTCTCCCCCTCGGGAGGCCACCGTCACCGCCAAGGGCTCGCTCACCAACACCGGTACCACCACGCCCTATACGAACCAGGACGTGCGCACCAACGTCGCCACGGCCAGCTTCGACACCTGCGGCACCCGTCTGACCGCCAAGGTGGTGTCGCTGTCCGACGGCAGCCCCGTCGCCGGGGCCAAGGTGTTCCTGCTCGACGGCGCGGGCAACCCCATCCTGGATGCGAACGGCCAGCCAGCCTCCGCGGTGTCGGCGGCTGACGGCAGCCTCGAATTCCCGGTCTGGGCGGGGGACTACACGCTCAAGATGAGCGGGACCGACAGCTACCTCCCGGCCTTCATGAACGTGACCGCGGGCGGCAGTGGCATGACCACCCCTACCAACGGCACGGTGGTCTCCAACGCCGTCACCACCGCGGTGAACCAGACCTCCCATGTGGACATCACCGTCACGAACAACCAGCCCGCACAGCCCCCTCCGCCGGCCGAGGACGATGAAGCCTGGTTCCAGGGCAGTGGCTGCACCGCGGCCGGAGGCGCCCAGTCGGCGCTGGTGGTGATGCTGGTCCTGGGTGGGCTCGCGGTGCTTCGCCGCCGCCGCACGTAGGCGACGGTCCGGCAAGGTCATCCCATGACGTAGTCCAGGCGGGAGCGGGCACCAGGCCCCTCCCGCCTTTTTTCATGCCGCCGCATGACTGACATGTCAGAAGGCAGGGGCTGACATGTCAATGACACGTCGGAGTGGAGGGTGGGGGCTGACATGTCAGTGACTTGTCGGTGACACGTCGGCGCGAAAGGAATGGGCAGACAGGTCAGACGCGGTGCCAGGATTCGAGAGGCTCGACCTTCACTCTCTTCGAAGCCTGGCTGTCTTCAACGTGTCTGGTGCGAGTCTTTGGATGGAGCCGTATCCAGCCACGCGCGCAGCACGCGCTCCGCCGTGGCGGGGATCCGGGTGACATGCGCGCCAGTCGCATGCCGGATCGCGTTGCTGACGGCGGCGGCCACTCCCACCAGGCTCGCCTCGGCGACCCCCTTGGCCCCGAAAGGGCCCTCGCCATGCGGGTGCTCGAGGAGGATGGGGTGGATGGCCACGGGGACATCCGGCGCGCCGAGGACCTTGTACCCACTCATGGAGGGATTGGTCAGGTGGCCGTCCTTCCACACCAGCTCTTCCGTCAGCGCGAAGCCGAGCCCCTGCACGAACCCACCGTGGATCTGTCCCTCCGCCGCGGCGGGGTTGATCACCCGGCCCACGTCATGGACGCTCCAGGCCTCGAGCACCTGGACGTGGCCGGTCAGCTCGTCCACCTCGACTTCCACCACCTGCGCGCCAAAGACGAAATAGCCATTGCCCATCGAGGACAGTCCCTGGGCGGAGGTGCGTTGGGGATCGATGGGCACCGCCGGGAACAGCCAGCGGGAGGACGCGATGATCGGGCCGCCCTTGAAGTAGAGGGCGCGGGCGGCGATGGCTCCGAACGTGACCGAGGCCTCGGGCCTGCCCTTCACTCCGACGATGCCACCGGGTCTCAGCTCCAGCTCCTGCTCCGGACGCTCCAGCATCTCGCTGGCCTGCTCGAAGAGCTGTTGTTGGATTTGCGCACAGGCCTGGGTGAGGACCCGGCCCACGGTGAAGGTGGTACGCGTGCCTCCCGTGCACCAGTCATACGGCGAGCCGTCCGTGTCCGGACCGGTGAAGTTGATCTGCTCGAGCGACAGCCCCAGCGCCGCGGCCGCCACCTGGGCGAGCGCCGTATCCGAGCCCTGACCGATGTCCACCGCGCCGGTGCTCACCGTGGCGGTCCCATCCTCATTGAGCCGGACCGTGGCGCTCGAGCCCAGCAGCGCCGAGACATGTCCGACCGCCGCCACCCCGATGCCCCGCCGCTTGCCGGGCGTCGCCGCACGAGCACTCCGCCGCCGGCTCCAGTCGGACGCCTCGCGCGCCCGCTCCAGGCAGGCCTTGAGCGTGCCGCTCTCGACGGGCGCGCCTCCAATCCACTTCTCTCCGGTCTCGAGCGCGTTGCGCAGCCGCAGCTCGATGGGATCCATGCCCAGCTTCTCGGCGAGCCGGTCGATCTGCACCTCGCTGGCGAAGTGGATCTGCGGGTTGCCGAACCCGCGGAACGCCGAGGCCCGGAGCCGGTTGGTGTACACGCACCAGCACTCGATATCGAAGTGGGGGATGCGGTACGGCCCGCGCGCGAACCAGGCGCCCACTCCCGCGACGAACGGTCCGTCATCGGCATAGGCGCCCGTGTCGTAGTGCAGCTTCACCTGACGGGCGAGGATGCGGCCGTCCCGGGTCGCACCCGTACGCATGTGGATGCGGCACGCGTGGCGAGATCTCATCATCACCATGTCGTCGGTGCGCGAGAACGTCAGCTTCACCGGCGCGCCGGCGGCCTTCGCCAGCGCCACGGTGATGGGCTGGTTGGTCGACTCGGTCTTGCCGCCGAAGCCACCACCCACCCGGGGCACGATGACCCGGACCTTCGACATGGGAAGGCCCAGCGCCTCGGCGATGATCGCCTGGGCGCGAAAGGCGGACTGCGTCGAGGTGTAGACGGTCACCTTGCCGCTGTCGCGATCCACCGAGGCCAGGGTGGAGCAGGGCTCCAGGTAGATGTGCTGCTGCGCGGGCGTCTCGAACACGTCCTCGACGATCACCTCGCACTGCGTCCACACGCTGTCGGGCTCGCCCTCGATGAGCCGGATGTGCGCCGCGGCATTGGGCGTCCTCGCCAGCGCCTCACGCCGCTCGTGGAGCACGGGTGCCTCCGGCCTCAGTGCCTCCTCGGGATCGAGCACCTCGGGCAGGGGCTCGTATTGGATGTCGATCGCCCGCAGCGCCCTGCGCGCCGTCTCGAGATCGACCGCGGCGACGGCGGCGACGGGCTCGCCCGCGTAGAGGACCTTGCCGCGCGCGAGCAGCGGCTGATCCTTGATGACGGCGCCGATGCGGTGGTCGGGCAGATCCTCGGCCGTGAGCACGGCCCTGACCCCGGGCATCGCCCGGGCCCGCGAGGTGTCGTAGGCGAGGATCCGGGCATGCGCATGAGGGCTGCCGAGCAGGGCGCCATGCAGCATGCCCGGCAGGGTCATGTCGTCGGTGTAGACGGCGCGTCCGGTGACCTTCTCGCGCGCCTCCAGCCTTGGCACGGACCGGCCGAGGATCTCCCCCACGGGCTTGTCCTGAGTGCTCATGACCGTCCCTCCGAGGAAGCCTTCTCGCCCGGTCCCTTGCTCAGCGAGGCGATCGCCTCCACGACCTTGACGTATCCCGAGCACCGGCAGACGTTGCTGCCGAGCGCGTGGCGGATCTCCTCGACGGTGGGGTGGGGGTTGCGATCGAGCAGCGCCTTGGCGGTGAGGACGATGCCCGACATGCAGAAGCCACACTGCACCGCGCCCTGCTCGACCAGGGCCCGCTGGACCGGATGGAGTTCGCCGCCGGTCTCCACCCCCTCGATCGTGGTGATCTCCCGGCCGCGAAGTGTCACGGCCAGGGACAGGCAGGAGAACACGGGTTCGCCATCCACCAGGACCATGCAGGCCCCGCAGCTGCCCTGATCGCAGCCGCGCCGGGTCCCGGTCGCGCGAAGATCCTCGCGCAGCACGTCCAGCAGGGTCCGCTCCGGGGCGACGGAGAGCACGCGGGTCGTCCCGTTGATGGAGAGGAAGAGGGGAAGCTCGTCAGCCATGGGTGTGCTCCCGGGCAAGGGACAGGGCGCGGCCGAGCAGGCGGGGGATGAGCAGGCGCCGGTACTCGGCCGAACCCCGGACGTCATCGAGGGGCGCGGCGGCCTGGGCCAACAGCCGCCCCGCCTCGGCCACCTCCCGCTCGCCGAGCCGGGTCCCCACGAGCCGTTGATCGGCCTCGGCCAGGTGGAGCGGAACGGGCCCACACGAGCCCACGGCCACGCGCGCCTCCAGGCACGTGTCGCCCCTCATGGCGAGGACCAGCGAGATGGACACGGTGGGGTAGTCGCCCGAGACCCGGCTGAAGCGCAGATGGTGCCCCACGGCGCCTGGGGTGCCCCGGGGAAGGAAGAGCCGCGTGACGAGCTCGCCGCGGGCCAGGGAGGTCCGGAAGCGATCCACGAAGAGCTGCTCGACGGGAATGAGCCGCCGGCCACCGGGTCCGGCGATCTCGACCCGGGCCGAGGCCGCGACGAGGGCCCCGGGGAGATCCGTGCAGGGATCGGCGAGCGCCACCGAGCCCCCGAGGGTGGCCATGTTGCGGATGGCCGGATGCGCGAGCTGCTCCGCCGCGCTTCGCACCACCTCCAGGGCGCCATCCAGGTGCGCGTTGGCCGCCACGGCCCGGTGACGTACCATGGCACCCAGCCAGAGGCCGTCCTCGGTCCGCGTGATGGCCGACAGCTCTTGAATCCGGTGCAGGCTCACGAGCATCACGGGTGAGAGCTGGCCCGCGTGCATCATCGCCACCAACGAGGCCCCTCCCGCCAGACAGCGCGCCCCCTCCGTGGCCGTCAGCAGGGAGACGCCTTCCTCCACGGTCTCTGGCTCCGCGTATCTCATCTCACCACCTCGGGCTCCCGCGCTTCACTGGCAGAGGACGCCGATTCTACAAGCCCCTCGTTGGTCGCGTGGGATGAACGCCTCGGGCGCTTGGAATCCAGGCGCGCCGAATAAGCGGGACGAGCACCCTGTTTCCACCCGAAGGCTTGTAAGTTGGGTTGGCTTGCTGGCGCGACGACGTCATGGGGACCGGGTCCTCGCCAACGGGTGTGCGCATTCATGCTGGATATTCCAGGGTACAGGGTTCTTGGCATCCTCCGGGCCATGGGCTCGAACGCGCTGTTCCAGGCGGTGCGCGAGGCCGATGGCCTGCCCGTCATCCTCAAGACGCCCATGGCGGCCTCTCCAGGTCGCATGGAGAGCGAGCGTTACCGGCGGGAGTTCGGCATCCTGCAACGGCTGCGGGACGTGCGGGGCGTGGCCAGACCCTACGCCTGCGAGCGGCTCGGCGAGCGGCCCGTGCTGCTGCTGGAGCGGGTGCAGGGGCAGACCCTGTCCGAGGCCATGTCGAAGGGACAGCCCCTGGAGCTGTCCTCCTTCTTGAACCTGGCCCTGTCGCTGGTGTCCACCCTGGGGGAGGTGCACTGCCGCAACGTCATCCACAAGGACATCAAACCCTCCAACATCATCCTGGAGCCGTCGGGAGAAGCGCGGCTCATCGACTTCGGCGTGGCCACGCTGCAGAAGGTGGAATACCTGGACGCGGCGCCGACGCACCTGATTGAAGGCACGCTGGCGTACATGTCGCCGGAGCAGACGGGGCGGATGAACCGGGTGGTGGACTACCGCACCGACTTCTACTCCCTGGGCGTCACCTTCTACGAGCTGCTCACGGGGCGTCGTCCCTTCCAGGGCAAGGATGCGCTCGAGTGGTTTCACGCCCATATGGCGCAGCGGCCCACGCCTCCGCACGAGCTCAACCCCCAGGTGCCCCCGGCCCTGTCCGCCCTCGTCCTCAAGCTGCTGGCGAAGACGGCCGAGGAGCGCTACCAGAGCACCGAGGGCCTGCGGGCGGACCTGGAGCGCTGCCGCGAGGCGTTGAACGAGGACACGCGGGAGGTATTCGCGCTGGGCACCCAGGACCGGCCCGACCGGTTCCAACTGCCACAACGGCTCTACGGGCGCGAGGCCCAGGTGGCCACCTTGCTCGAGGGCTTCGAGCGGGTGACGCGCACGGGAAGGCCGGAGCTGTTCCTGGTCAGCGGGTACTCGGGCATTGGCAAGTCCTCCGTGGTGAACGAGTTGCACAAACCCGTGGTGCAGTGCCGCGGCTTCTTCCTGAGTGGCAAGTTCGACCAGTTCCAGCGGGACATTCCCTACGCCACCCTGGCGCAGATCCTTCGCGGGCTGGTGCAGCAATTGCTCGCGGGGAGCGAGGAGGACATCACCCGGTGGCGCCAGCAGGTGAACGACACCTGGGAGGGCCACGGCCAGATGCTCGTGGAGCTGGTGCCCCAGCTGGAGGTGCTGGTGGGCCCCCAGCCCGCGCTCCAGCAGGTGCCCCCGCGCGAGGCCCAGCGCCGCTTCTATCAGGTGGTCCGCCGGTTCTTCGCCGTGTTCGCCTCCCGGGCGCAGCCCCTGGTGGTGTTCCTGGATGACCTGCAGTGGGCGGACCTCTCCAGTCTGCAATTGCTTGCTCAATTGCTGTCCCATCCGGACAGTCCCCCGGTGCTGTGGATGGGCGCCTACCGGGACAACGAGGTGAGCCCCTCGCACCCGCTGATGCAGGCGTTGGAGGGGATTCGCAAGGAGGGGGCGAGGATGACGAACCTCCGCCTGGAGCCACTGAGCGTGGCGCAGGTGGAGCACCTGGTGGCCGACACGCTGCCGGGAGCGGGGAGGGACGTGGTCGCCCCCCTCTCGGCGATGGTGCACGAGAAGACGGGGGGCAACCCCTTCTTCCTGCTCCAGTTGCTGGTGTCGCTCCACCAGGATGGCCTGCTGGTACGGGTGCCCGGCGCGGGCTGGCATTGGGACGCGGAGGAGGTGCGGACCCGCGACTACTCGGAGAACATCGTCGACTTCATGGTGGACAAGCTGCGCCAGTTCCCCCCGGACACGCAGCACCTGCTGCGCCTGGCGGCGTGCGTGGGCAATGTCTTCTCACCCCGGATGCTGGGCTTTCTCGCCGACCAGGGAGACGTGGAGCAAGGACTCGAGCCCGCGTTCCAGGAAGGCATGTTGATGCGCGCGGGCCCGGAGAAGTACCGCTTCCTGCACGACCGCATCCAGCAGGCGGCCCATCGCCTCCTCTCCGAAGCGGAGCGCGAGGCCATCCACCTGCGCATCGGCCGCCTGCTGCTCGAGCGCCTGCCCCAGGACGAGACGCGCGAGTCGCTCTTCGACGTGGTCAGCCAGCTCAACGCCGGGGTGAACCTGATCGAGGAGGCCACGGAGCGCCACCAGCTCGCGCGGCTGAACGCCGAGGCGGGTGCCAGGGCCATGGCCGCGGTCGCACTCCGCCCCGCCATCACCTATTTCGCGACGGCCTTCCCGCTCATTCCGGGAGACCCCTGGGAGACGGACCCCGCACTGGCCTTCAAGCTGAAGCTGACCCAGGCGCGCTGTGAGTACATGAGCGGCAACATCCTCGAGGCGCGCCGTCTGGTGGAGAAGCTCCTTCCCCGGGCACGCACCCGTTCGGACATCGAGGCCTGCTACGGCTTGAAGCACGACGTCCACTTCGCCGCGGTCGAGCGCCAGGAAGGCATCGCCTGCATGTTGGAATGCCTGGCGTTGCTGGGCATGCCGTTGCCGCGGGACCCCACCTGGGAGGAGGCGGTGGCCGCTCATGAGGAGGTGTGGGTCCTGCTGGGGGAGCGTCCCATCGCGAGCCTCGTCGAGCTGCCCCCCATGACCGATCCGGACATGAAGCTGGTCATCGGCGCCCTCTTCAAGCTCTTCAATTCCGCGTTCTCCACCAACCCCCACCTGCTCGTCGTCCTCTTGAGCCGGATGGTCTGCCTCTCCCTCCGCCACGGCGTGGTGGATGCCGCCGCGCTCGGATTCGGCTGGTTTGGCGTCATCACCGGTTCGTTCTTCAATCGCTACCGGGATGGCCTTGCCTTCGCGCGGCTCGCCCAAGAATTCGTCGAGCGGTACAATCTGGCCTTCGTTCGGCCGGATGTCCTCCTCAGCTCGCAGTTCATCAGCTACTGGAACCAGCCCCTTCCCAAGGCGCAGGAACTCGCCCTCAGCGGCCTCCATCACGCGCTTCAGGTGGGGAACGTCTCCGCCGCCGCCTATTGCAGCCTGGATATCGTCCTCAACCGCCTGGCCATGGGGCACAACCTGGAGGAGGTCCACCAGGAGTCGCTCGTGCGCGGCGAGTTCTTGCGCAAGACGGGCTTCCTGGATCCCCAGGAGTCGCTCCTTCTCAATCAGCGCTACGTGCAGCAACTGCGCGGAATCACCCTCTCGTTCGGCACGCTGAACGGGGAGGACTTCGATGAGCGGGCCTTCGAGGCCCAACTGCCGACCATTCCCAGGAGAAGCACGCGTGTCTTCTGGATCACCAGGCTCCAGTCGCGCTTCATGTGCGGCGACTACGCGGAAGCCCGCAGGGCCGCGGACAAGGCGGCCGAGCTCCTGCGGGCCAACAACGGCATTCTCTACTTCCGCGAGTTCCACCTCTACCGCGCCCTGACCCTGGCCGCGTGCTGCGAGGGCGCCCCCCCCGAGGAGCAGCAGCGGTTGCTCGAGAGCATCCAGGGCCACCACCGGCGGCTCGCGGAGTGGGCGGAGAATTGCCCCGAGAACTTCCACGCGCTCGAGCGGCTGGTGTCCGCGGAGCTGGCCCGTCTCGCGGGACGGCCGGATGAGGCGACATGCGCCTACGAAGATGCCATCCAATCGGCGCGAGAGAACGGGGCCACCCAGTACGTGGCACTGGCCAGCGAGCTGGCCGCGAATTTCTGGCGCACGCGGCGGGCCCCCATCGTCTCCCATGCCTTCGCCCGCGAGGCCCGGGCGGCCTACCGGCAGTGGGGCGCCCAGGGCAAGGTGCAGCACCTGGAGTCGCTCTGGCCCCACCTCTCCGCCCTGGCGAACACCGAGGAGGCGCTGACCACCAGCAGCACGGAGTCGACCCGGATCGACGCGCTCACGCTCGTCAAGGCCCAGCAGGCCGTCTCCAGTGAGATCGAGCTGGAGCGTCTGGTGAAGACGCTGCTGCACGCGGCCATCGAGAACGCGGGGGCCCAGCGCGGCGCCCTGTTGCTGCCCGAAGGGGACTCGCTCTCGGTGGCGGCCACCTCGGATGCTCCGGCGAAGGGGACGGCCCCCGCGCTGCCCTGGTCGCTGCTCTCCTACGTGCGGCGCACGAGGGAGCACGTGCTCATCGGCGATGCCTCCAAGCCTCATCCCTTCTATTCGGACACCTACCTGACGCACAGCGGCGCGCGCTCGGTGCTGTGTCTGCCCCTGTTGCGGCAGGAGCAGTTCTGCGGAGTGCTGTACCTGGAGAACAACCTGGCGACCAATGCCTTCAGCCCGGTGCGCCTGGTGCTGCTGGGACACCTGGCCTCCCAGGCGGCCATCTCCATCGAGAACGCCCGGCTCTACGAGGATGTCCAACGCGCCAGGATGGAGCTGCACCGGGCGAATGAAGAGCTGGAGCAGCGGGTAGAGGCGCGCACCCGCGAGCTCAAGCAGGCCCAGGCCCGGCTGGTGGACACGGCGCGCGAGGTGGGCATGGCGGAGGTCGCCGCCAACGTGCTGCACAACGTGGGCAACGTGCTCACCAGCGCCGTCGTCAACCTCGAGGTGATGCGCAAGGCGGTGGGCTCGCTGCGCGTGGGCCGCGTGAAGCAGGCGGCGGCGCTCCTGCTGGAGCAGCGAGAGAACCTGGTGGACTTCCTGACGAGCAGCCCCCAGGGCAGACACCTGCCGGACTACCTGGGGGCGCTGGGCGAGGAGTTGGTGAAGGAGCAGACGCGCCTGATGGAGGACCTGGATGCGATGAACCGGCACATCGAGCACATCCGCGCCATCGTCCAGGTGCAACAGACGTATGCGAAGCGGTCGCTGATGACGGAGGAGTGCGAGCTGCCGCGGCTCATCGACGACGCGCTGCGCATCCAACTGGAGGGCTTGCAGCGCCATGGAATCACCCTGCACCGGGAGCTGTCGGCGGTGCCGCGGGTGAGGGCGGACAAGCACAAGGTGCTGCAAATCCTCATCAACCTCATCAGCAACGCCAAACAGGCGCTGGAGCCGATGCCCGAGGGCCAGCGCAACCTGTGGGTGAGGATGAAGACGGAGGGGCCGGTGGTCCGCATCCAGGTGGTGGATGATGGCGTGGGCATTGCCCCCGAGGTGAAGGACAAGCTGTTCTCCCACGGCTTCACCACGCGCAAGGACGGCCACGGCTTCGGTCTGCACTCCAGCGCGTTGGCGGCACAACTGCTCAAGGGCCGCCTGTTGATCGAGAGCGAGGGTCCCGGCCGGGGCGCCGTGACCACGCTGGAGCTTCCGCTCGACCCGGCGCGCTCGTAGCCGTCAGCGCCCGCGGGCCTCGTCTCCACGCAGGACCATGCACGAGCTGAACACCTTGGCCACGAGGCTGCCCTTGTCGTCCTCGACCTCGCACTCGATCAGCCCGAGCGTTCGCGTCCGCTTGACCACACGTCCGGTCGCGCGCAGGCGCGCGTTCCAGATGGGCTTGAGGAACTTCGTCGTGAGATCGAGCGTGGTGAAGCTCTCCTCGTCCTCGAGCGTCGTGGACATGGCCGCGCCCATCGCCAGATCGGCCAGGTCGCAGATCACTCCCCCGTGCAGCGTCCCCATGGGATTGGCATGGCGCGCCGAGGCGTCCAGCTCCATGACGACACGGCTCGGCTCGACGCTGGTGAGCAGCAGCCCCAGGAGTCGAGCGATCGGAGGAGGGGGCAGTTCTCCCCGGAGCATCTTCTCCATGTCCTGGAGGTGCCGCGTGGTCTTGGGGGAGGGGATGGGATTGGTCATGACTTCTCCTCGGCGTGTCTGGGCGGACCCTTCTTTTTTGAGATTACGAGCATAATACGAAATGGGTCACCCGTACCAGGGAATCGACGTCCCGCCCCACTTCCTCGTGGGCTCTACCGTCCGGCTTCGCCCAGGAGCTTTCAGCTATCCGGAGCGCGCGAGGAGGAGAAGAGGGCTCAGCTGATCTAGGCTCGGGGGCGTCCACTCTCTTCTGAACGAGGTGCTCCATGCCCACGGATTCCGCTGGTTCCTCGACGCCCCCCGCCGCCGCGCCCGCGGCCGGTGCTGGCGGTCAGCCCCCCTTGCTCAACGCGCGCTTCGCCCCCGTGCCGGAGTTGGCGGGGGTGCTCGCCGGCCAGTCGCCGCTCGCCAAGGGCTCGAAGGGAGCGGGTGTGCGCGCCGTGCAGCAGGCCCTCCTCGACATGGGCTTCAGCGTCCCCGGGGGTGGCGCGGATGGCATCTTTGGCGCGCAGTCGGCCAAGGCCGTGCGCAACTTCCAGGTGCATGCCCGCTCGGCCTTTCCCGGGGTGCAGCCCACCGGCACCGTGGACGTCGCCACCCTGCGCGCCCTCGATGCGCTCGCCCCGGCTCCGGGTCAGCGCGGCCAGACGCAGCGCCTGCCCCCGCCCCAGTACAAGGGCACGCCCGTGCGCGTGGTGGTGGTGAAGGACGAGCACCGCACCTTCCTCTTCGACGTCCTGGGCCGGCTCCAGTCCATCTTCGGCAACGCCGTGGGCACGGGCACCACCCGCACGGACCCTGGTCTGAAGAAGGTGACGGGCAAGCTCAACGAGGCGCAGTCGCGCGAGCTCGGCAAGAAGCTGTGGGGCGGCCCCGTCTTCGGGCCGCGCATCATCGACCTGTCGTGGGCCGATGGCTCGCGCTCGGGCGAGGAGCTGCATGGCACCAGCGCTCCCGCCGACCTCGGGGAGGATGTCTCGCATGGGTGCGTCCGCCACGACAACGCCGACATCATCGTCCTCGCCGACGCGCTGAAGGTGGGTGACATGGTGGCCGTCGTCGACAGCATCACCGATCCGAACCTGGGAACCCCGCCGCCCGTCACGCCGCCCGACCTCTCCGGCGCGGTGGCCTCGCGCAAGTAGCCCCTCCCTGGCCATCCCACGAGTGTTCGGTGGTAGACTGTCCTTATGGCCCACAAGGACGTCCCCAATATCGTGGTCATGGTGGGGGGCACGACGGATCCCGGCAATACGGCTCTCCAGTCACGCTCCGCCAGCTACCAGAACACCGCGCTCGAGAAGGACCCGGACTGGTACTGGCGGGACAACCCGGAGCTGCTCAAGGCGCTCAAGCTGCTCCAGAAGAAGTACACCAACCTGCACCTCTTCACCGCGCACGGGTGGACCGGGGACAACGCGGCGGCCAACCGGAAGGTCGCCGGGGCCTACCTCGCCAACCGCCTGTGCGGGGGCGCTGGCCAGAAGGCCTACTACAAGGCACTGCTCAACAGCGAGGTCTCCTTCCACCTCATCGGTCACTCGCACGGCGGCAACGTCATCAACGAGCTCACGCGCGAAGCCGCGCACTCCAAAGCCTGGCCGAAGCACTGGAAGATTCGCAGCATCACCTACCTGTCCACGCCCTTCTTCACGCAGCTGCATCCGGTGGACACCGGCGCCTTCGACAAGGACTGCCGCATCCTCAATGTCTTCTGCAGATACGATCTCACCCAACGGGTCATCGCCGACTTCTCGCTGGAACCGATGACGAACGTGCTGAAGCTGGCGGGTGTCGATCAGCTCACCTGCAAGCTTCAGTGCCTGACCAATGGCCTGGGGTTCGATCGTCAGCACTTCGAGTCGCTCATCAAGTCGGTGAGCGTGAAGGACATGGATCCCAGTTGGAAGATCGACCTCACGTTGATGCTCGACAAGGACAAGGGCACCTGGTTCTACGGCGCGGTCCTGCGCCTGCTGGGGCGTCTCAACGAGGTGTTCGTCGCGTTGCAGCAGCTCGTCAACAAGCTCAACGTGGGCCTCGACTTCCCGGTGCCCAAGGAGCTGGATCCGTCGGGGAAGGTCCATCGCCAGGTGATGAGTGCCCCGCTCGCCGCGCAGTTCCGCGCCGAGCTGAACAAGCTGCAGGGGGGACTCAAGAAGATGGAGGCGGCCTTCAAGACGCGCCTGGCCAGCGGCCAGTTCCCCCTGATGAAGGTCTTCGACGACCTGCACGTCGTCGACTTCCTCGAGCCGCTGGTCAAATTCATCTCGGTGGATCGCAAGACCTTGCAGGGGCCCCTGTGGAACCTGGTGGTTCAGCTCCTCCGCGAGCAGATGTTCAAGTTCGACAACACGAGCGCCGTCCCGGACGCCCAGCTGCGCAACACGCCGTTCGCGTCCCGCATCGTCCCGCTGGACATCTCCATCAAGGATCCCTACAGCACGAAGGGAAAGGACGTCGCGTTCAACAAGTTCATCAAGCGGCTGGAAGGCATCGAGGCACGCTACGCACAGACGAACTCCGTGTACGAGCTGAGGGACCTGCTCTTCACGCTCCTGGCGCACGTGGAGCCCATGCGCGCCAAGGCGACCGAATGGGCCTCGCTGGTGGACTGGTATGAAGGCCTGTTGCGGAACACGAACTGGCTGAACAAGAAGCTGGGAGGCGGCTCCGCGGCCAATGATCTCTTCTTGAAGTTCGTGCAGGTGCTGGAGAACTACGCCCTCATCATCAAGGAGCGGGACTGCGGGCAGCTGGAGGTGCCGACCGTGGCACCCGCCAAGACGGCGAGCAAACCCGAACAGAAGGCCGAGCTCGACTGTACGTGCAAACAGAAGACTCCGGCCGCGAAGGCAGGCGAGTCGAAGCCACCCGTGCCTCCGCCTCCACCCCCCATGGGCAGCCTGGGCTACCTGGCGGTCGTCGCGCACTCCACCAGCCGGCAGGCGCTGTATCTGGAAGTGCAGCAGGCCTTGGAGGCGCAGTTCAATACCCTGAAGCGCTAGGTGCCTGGCCGGGCTGGGGTCCGCCTCAACGCGGCGCGGGGCGGCAACTCCCCACGGCGTTGCGGCCACACTCGCCGCCATCCTCCCAGGTGGCGCCCGACAGCCTGGCCTCCGTCAGATCCACCCCCCGCAGGTTGGCTCCTTCCAGGTTGGCATCGCGCAGATCGGCGCCTCGGAGGATGGCCCCTTCGAGGTTGCAGCGCACGAGGGTGGTGGCTCGGAGCTTCGCCCCCGAGAGATCCGCGCCCATGAGGAGCGCGCCTCCGCTCGAGACGTCGTAGGCGTGGAACCGCTCGGAGCGGCGGTGGAGCCCCAGGGGGCCATGCAGGCTGTGCTCCTCGAGGTTGAGGCCCCGGAGGTTGGCCCGCTCGAAGTTGACGGACTCCAACGCGCGCGCGGTGCGCAGGTCGGCGCCCTCCAGGTTGGCCCCTTGGAGCTGCGCGTTCTCCAGGTAGATGTCGTCGAGCCGAGCGCCCCGCAGGTCGGCCCCCTGGGCCTGGGCGCGCGTCAGGATGGCGCCGCGCAGATCGGCGTTGCGCAGGCGAGCCCGGGCCAGCTTCGCATCCTCCAACCTGGCATTGGCGAGGCGCACCCCTTCGAGGTCCGCCCCCTCGAGCATGGCGCCCGTGAGCGTGCAGCCCTCGCACTCCCGCGTCTCCAGGAGTCGCCGGACGTTCTTCTCCTGCTCGCTGAGACACCCCGACAGCCCGGGGCTGGACAGCAGGAGCAGGAGGAGGACGGAGCCAGGGGCAGGGTGGCGGAGCATGGCCCCGGAGTCTACCCTGACACGGAAGAAGTGGCCGTTAGCGTTGTCAGGCCACCTCGCGCTATCAGCTCCGAGGCGGCCTGGGAGGATGCAGTGATGCATCTCACTTTCCAGGTGTGAAGCGCGTCACCGAGCCCAAGCGATTCACGTGGCAACGTGGTCACTCATGGAAAGCCAGCGGGTAGTCCCGGGGAACGGGACCCTTGGCCATCCACTCAAAGGAGACAGTCATGGCATCCACACCAAGACCTGGGGTGGACGTGGTTGCGCGGTTGGTCCTGGCCTCGGCGTTGCTGTGGTTGGCTTGCGGTGAGGTGTCGCGGGACGGCGCACTGCACTGGGAGCAGTTGGGTCTTCAGGCGACGCCCGGTGGGCAGTGGCGCCCTACGAAATCTCTAGCCACGGCTCGCGAGGGCCACACGGCGACGCTGTTGCCCTCCGGCAAGGTGCTGGTCTCCGGAGGCTGGGGCTCCAGTGACCGTCTCGCCAGCGCGGAGGTGTATGACCCGGGGACGGGGGAATGGAGCCTCACGGGCGCTCTGGACACGGATCGCACGGGCCACACGGCGACGCTGTTGCCCTCCGGCAAGGTGCTGGTCTCCGGAGGGGAAGGAGGGTACGTCTCCCTCTCCAGCGCGGAGGTGTACGACCCGGGGACGGGAAAATGGAGCCCCACGGTCGCCCTGGACACGGCTCGCAACAGCCACACGGCGACGCTGTTGCCCTCCGGCAAGGTGCTGGTCTCCGGAGGAGAGGGCTGGGATGGTGACTCCCTCTCCAGCGCGGAGGTGTACGACCCGGGGACGAAGGAATGGAGCCCCACGGGCGCCCTGGCCACGGCTCGCTATGGCCACACGGCGACGCTGTTGCCCTCCGGCAAGGTGCTGGTCTCCGGAGGGAGAGAGTTCATCAGCTTCGGCTCAGGCGTCGGCTTCCTCTCCAGCGCGGAGGTGTACGACCCGGGGACGGGAAAATGGAGCCCCACGGGCGCCCTGGCCAAGGCTCGCCGTTGGCACACGGCGACGCTGTTGCCCTCCGGCAAGGTGCTGGTCTCCGGAGGGGAGGACTCGAGTGGCCCTCTCGCCAGCGCGGAGGTGTACGACCCGGAGACGGGGGAATGGAGCCCCACGGTCGCCCTGGCCACGGCTCACCGTGGGCACACGGCGACGCTGTTGCCCTCCGGCAAGGTGCTGGTCTCCGGAGGTCTGGGTTCAAATGCGGAGGTGTACGACCCGGGGACGGGGGAATGGAGCCCCACGGTCGCCCTGGCCACTGCTCGCGGTTCGCACGCGGCGACGCTGTTGCCCTCCGGCAAGGTGCTGGTCTCCGGAGGTCGGGGTTCAAATGGCTTGCTCGCCAGCGCGGAGGTGTACGACCCGGGGACGGGAAAATGGAGCCCCACGGGCGCCCTGGCCACGGCTCGCGGTTCGCACACGGCGACGTTGTTGCCCTCCGGCAAGGTGCTGGTCTCCGGAGGGGGCGGGTACGACTGGAGTGGCGATCTCGCCAGCGCGGAGGTGTACGACCCGGGGACGGGGGAATGGAGCTCCACGGGCGTCCTGGCCACGGCTCGCCGTTGGCACACGGCGACGCTGTTGCCCTCCGGCAAGGTGCTGGTCTCCGGAGGGGGGGGGGACTCAGATGACGGCACTCTCGCCAGCGCGGAGGTGTACGACCCGGGGACGGGGGAATGGAGCCCCACGGGCGCCCTGGACACGGCTCGCATAAACCACACGGCGACGCTGTTGCCCTCCGGCAAGGTGCTGGTCTCCGGAGGGGGGGACTGGAGTAGCCCTCTCCTCTCCAGCGCGGAGGTGTACGACCCGGGGACGGGAAAATGGAGCCCCACGGGCGCCCTGGACACGGCTCGCTATGGCCACACGGCGACGCTGTTGCCCTCCGGCAAGGTGCTGGTCTCCGGAGGAGTGGGCTGGAGTGGCCGTCTCGACAGCGCGGAGGTGTACGACCCGGGGACGGGGGAATGGAGCCCCACGGGCGCCCTGGCCACGGCCCGCGACAACCACACGGCGACGCTGTTGCCCTCCGGCAAGGTGCTGGTCTCCGGAGGGGAGGACTCGAGTGGCCGTCTCGACAGCGCGGAGGTGTACGACCCGGGGACGGGGGAATGGAGCCCCACGGGCGCCCTGGCCACGGCTCGCTCCAGCCACACGGCGACGCTGTTGCCCTCCGGCAAGGTGCTGGTCTCCGGAGGGGATAGCCCAGGCTACTACCTCGCCAGCGCGGAGGTGTACGAGGACACGGGAGTTCGCGAGGAGTGGCGTCCCATCATTACCTCGCCCGCCCAGCAACAACCGGGTGAGCTGTTCCACATCACCGGGAGCCGTTTACGAGCTCCCTCGGAGGCAAGCAGCGGCAACACGCAGAGTTCCGCCACGAATCTTCCCCTCGTCAGTCTCTTGGCATTGGAGGGAGGAGCGCTGACACGTGTAACACTCCTGGACTCGGTCTTCGATACGGATGTGGCCGTGCGGATGCCGAGCGTGCCGAACGGCTACTATATCCTTTCCGTGATGACTAACGCCATCCATGGTGGGCAGTTGGTGCTCGTGGAGGGGCCTCCTCTGGCAGCACCCGCTGTGACCGCACCACTGGAGGGATCGTTCGTCAACAACACGCGGCCCACCATCGAAGGCACGGCGGGTGCGGAGGTCACGGTGGCGCTGTGGCTGGATGGTAAAAAGGAAGGGACAGTCGATACAAACAAGGAGGGACAATGGTTCTTCAAGCCGGCCACTGCATTGGCTGAGGGACCCCACGAATTCCATACCACCGCTACGGACAAAATAGGTAATGTCAGTCCTGCCTCCGAGACACGCGGCTTCATGGTCGACTCGGCGCGGCCAGATGCGCCCGTCATGACCTCCCCTGGGGATAGCGTCAACACGGCCACACCCCTCATTAGTGGAAAGGCGGAGGTAGAGAGCAAGGTGACGGTGTGGCTGGATGGGACAGAAGCAGGGAGCACTTTGGCCAACAGGGCAGGGGTCTGGGCTTTCATGCCTGAGACCCTGTTGGAGCAAGGCTACCGCCGGGTCAAGGCCACCGCCACGGACAAGGCAGGCAATGTCAGTCCTGCCTCCGAGACACGCGGCTTCATGGTCGACTCGGTGCCGCCAGCAGCGCCCGTCATGCTCACCCCTGGGGACAGCGTCAACACGGCCACACCCATCATTAGTGGCACGGCGGAGGCGAATAGCGAGGTGACGGTGTGGTTGGATGGGGTAGAAGCAGGGCGCGCTGTGGCCAGTGAGGCGGGGACCTGGAAGTTCATCCCGGAGACACTGTTGGAGCAAGGCAACCGCCAGGTCAAGGCCACAGCCGCGGACAAGGTGGGTAATGTCAGTCTTTACTCGGAGACGCGCATTTTCATGGTCGATTCCGTGCCGCCAGCGGCGCCCGTCATGACCACTCCTGGAGACAGCGTCAACACGACCACGCCCATCATCAGTGGCACGGCGGAGGTGGAGAGCAAGGTGAAGGTGTGGCTGGATGATGAGGAGGAAAATGCCACGACGATCACGGTGGACGCGGCGGGAAAATGGCGCTTCAGCCCCCCTACGGCGCTAAAACTTGGGTACCACTCCGTCTCCGCCCTCGCCACGGATGCCGTGGGCAATTCCAGCACTCCGTCCAAGCACCGGTTCGCCGTCCAGAGGAGTCATTATGGCTGGGGTTGCACCACCTCCTCCGCCGCTCCTGCCTCCTGGACCTTGTTGGTGCTCGCCTGGTCTCTTGGCAGGCGTCGGCTCAAGTCTCCTCAGCAGCCGAGCAGGCGTGGACCCACCGCGCCGTAGGACTCGGTGCGTGGAGGCTTCCAGCCGTGCGGCGGCGGTTCGCCGGGCCGGCGGCCTCCCTGTGAACACGGTGGAGGCGGGCCTCCTGCCCTCGAGGTGGCCGGGGTGGACGCTGTGCGGCGATTCACCGTCCGAGTGTGAAGCGCGTCACCGCGCTCATCTGGCTCACGTGGGAACTTGGTCTCTCACGGGAAGCCAGAGGGCTTTCCCGGGAGCACGGGGGCCCTGGCCATCCACACTCGCCCTCGGGAGTCGATGGAAACGGATGATGTCTGGTTTGAACACTGTCTTGAGAATGGACCCCATGAATTCTTTCTCCCGAAGTGCATTGTTGCTGTGGGCGGCGGTGTTGAAGTCCTGGCATGGGGCTCCCTCGCTGCCGCGAGTGCGTGCCTTGTCCCTGGTGACAGGGGCGCTCACGTGCCTGGCGGTCCCCGCCGCCCACGCGCAGGAGTCCTCGACGATCCAGGTTCCGCCCACCAAGAACCCCTACATCTCCACGATCGCCGAGCTCTACAAGAAGGCGAAGTACGAGGAGGCCCAGTCCAAGCTGGAGAAGGCCCTGGAGTGGAAGTCCAATGGGACCCAGGAGGTGCTCTGGCTCAAGCTCATGCAGGGCGTGCTCCAGGCGGAACTGGCCCAGGGCAATGCGCTGGAGTCCTTCAAGGAGGCCCTGACGCTGAACAAGGAGGCACAGCTGCCCGTGCAGGGCTCCAGGCGCTTGCGCAAGCTCTTCGAGCAGGCCCGCAACACCCTGGGGCTGCCCGCGGACAAGGAGTTGCTGGCCAAGGAGTTGGAGCAGAGTTCTGGCCCTCGGGGGCCCGTGGTGCCTCGCCCCCCACCGCGGCGGTATGGATGGAGCGTGGGCGTGCGCGGCGAGGCGGATTTGCTTGGGCTCGAGCTCATCCCCTCCGTCTATCCCTTCGCTCCCGCCGTGAGCGTGGGGTACACCCGCGAGAAGTTGGGAGGCGTGCTGACGGCGCTGGTGCAGAACTCGCCGGGGCTCAGGGTCGAGGGGCAATTCCACCCACTCACGCTGGGGTGGGTGCGGCCCTATGCGAGGGTGGGCACCACGGTGTGCTTTGGAGAAAAGGATGAGCAAGAGGTGCCCCACTTCATGGGGGGAGTGAGTGGACGAGGGGCCCTCGGCGTGGACGTGCAGTGGAACTCCCGCATGTTCGCCTTCGCGGATGTGGCCTACGAGCGCTTCTTCACCGGGAGGAGTCCGTACACGTCGCAGTCGGTGCTGGTCTCGGTGGGCGTGGGCCTGTTTCCCTGAGCCCTGGCAGGCCTCAAGCTGAGAAAACACATAACAGCGGAAGGAAACATTCATGCCATCTTCGCCAAGAACAGGGGTGGAGGTTGTTGCGCGGCTGGCTCTTGCCTCGGCGCTGCTGTGGCTGGCTTGCGGTGAGGTGTCGCGGGACAGAGCTTTGCACCGGGAGCAGTTCGAGCCCAAGGGTCTTCAGGCGACGCCCGGTGGGCAGTGGAGCCCCTCGGGCGCTCTAGCCACGGCTCGCAGTGGCCACACGGCGACGCTGTTGTCCTCGGGCAAGGTGCTGGTCACCGGAGGGCAGGACGCAGAAGACGCCTCCCTCGACAGCGCGGAGGTGTACGACCCGGGGACGGGGGAATGGAGCCCCACGGGTGTTCTGGCCACTGCTCGATGGGGCCACACGGCGACGCTGTTGCCTTCGGGCAAGGTGCTGGTCACCGGCGGCGAGGGGTGGAGTGGCCCTCTCGCCAGCGTGGAGGTGCGTGACCCGGTCATTGAGGACTGGAGTTCCACGGGCACTCTGGCCATGGCCCGCGTGGGCCATACGGCGACGCTGTTGCCTTCGGGCAAGGTGCTGGTCACCGGCGGCTGGGGCTCAAGTGGCTCCCTCGCAAGTGCGGAGATGTACGACCCGGCCACGGGGGAGTGGCGCCCCACGGGTGATCTGACTGAGGCCCGCTATGGCCACACGGCGACGCTATTGTCCTCGGGCATAGTGCTGGTCACCGGTGGCTGGGGCTCAAGTGGCTCCCTCGCCAGCGCGGAGGTGTATGACCCAGTCACGGAGGAGTGGAGCTTCACGGGTGCTTTGGCCACGGCTCGCGAGGGCCACACGGCGACGCTGTTGCCCTCCGGCAAGGTGCTGGTCTCCGGCGGCCGGAACTTGAGTGTCCTCCTCGCCAGTGTGGAGGTGTATGACCCGGTCACGGAGGAGTGGAGTTCCACGGGGGTTCTGACTGAGGCTCGCAGGGGCCACATGGCGACGCTGTTGCCCTCGGGCATAGTGCTGGTCACCGGTGGCTATGGCCCAAGTGGTTCCCTCGACAGCGTGGAGGTGTACGACCCGGCCACGGGGGTGTGGAGTTCCACGGGGGTTCTGGGCACGGCCCGCTATGGACACATGGCGACGCTGTTGCTTTCGGGCAAGGTGCTGGTCACCGGCGGCGAGGGTTGGAGTGGCCCTCTCGCCAGCGCGGAGATGTATGACCCAGGGGCGGGGTGGAGTTCCTCGGGTGAGATGGTCTCGGCCCGCTATGGCCACACGGCGACTTTGTTGCCCTCGGGCAAGGTGCTGGTCACCGGCGGCTGTGGCCCAAGAGGTCACCTCGCCAGCACGGAGGAGTACGACCCGGCCACGGGGGAGTGGCGCCCCACGGGTGCTCTGGCTACGGCTCGCTATAACCACACGGCGACGCTGTTGCCCTCGGGCATAGTGCTGGTCACCGGAGGAGATAGTCCAAGTGGTTCTCTCGCCAGCGCGGAGGTGTACGACCCGACCACGGGGAAGTGGCGCCCCACGGCCGCTCTGACTGAGGCCCGAGTAGGCCACACGGCGACGTTGTTGCCCTCGGGCAAGGTGCTGGTCTCCGGAGGTAATGGCCCACATGGCCGTCTCGCCAGCACAGAGGAGTACGACCCGGCCACGGAGGTGTGGAGTTCCACGGGTGCTCTGACTGAGACTCGAAGGGGCCACACGGCGACGCTGTTGCCCTCGGGCAAGGTGCTGGTCTCCGGAGGCCGTGGCCCAAGCGGCTCTCTCGCCAGCACGGAGGAGTACGACCCGGCTACGAGGGCGTGGAGACCCACGGGAGTTCTGGCCATGGCCCGCTCCAGCCACACGGCGACGCTGTTGCCCTCAGGCAAGGTGCTGGTCACCGGAGGTTATGGTTCACGTGGCTCCCTCACCAGTGCGGAGGTGTATGACCCGGTCACGGGAGCGTGGCGCCTCACGAGCGTTCTGGCCATGGCGCGCAGGGGCCACACGGCCACGCTGTCTCCTTCGGGGAAGGTGTTGGTCACCGGAGGCAGGGGCTCAATTAGCTATCTCCCCAGTGTGGAAGTGTATGACCCGGATACGGAGCGCTGGAGTTCCACGGACTCCCTGACCATGCCCCGCTACTATCACACGGCGACGCTGTTGCCCTCGGGCAAGGTCCTGGTCTCCGGAGGAGATAGTCCAAGTGGCTCTCTCGCCACCGCGGAGGTGTACGACCTGGACTTAGGGGTGTGGAGTTCCACGGGTGCTCTGACTGAGGCTCGCAGGATGGGCCTCACGGCGACGCTGTTGCCCTCGGGCAAGGTCCTGGTCTCCGGAGGTTTGCACTGGAGTGGCTCTATCGCCAGCGTAGAGGTGTACGACCCGGCCACGGGGGAGTGGAGCCCCACGGGTGCTTTGGCCACGGCCCGCAATGGCCACACGGCGACGCTGTTGCCGTCGGGCAAGGTGCTGGTCACCGGCGGCTGGAACTTGAGTGTCCCCCTCGCCAGTGTGGAGGTGTATGACCCGGTCACGGAGGAGTGGAGTTTCACGGGGGCTCTGACTGAGGCTCGCAGGGGCCATACGGCGACGCTGTTGCCCTCGGGCAAGGTCCTGGTCTCCGGTGGCCTGGGGGCAGACTACGCTTCCCTCGCCAGCGCGGAGGTGTATGACCCGGCCACGGGGGCGTGGAGTTCCACGGGGGTTCTGGTTACGGCCCGCTCCAGACACACGGCGACGCTGTTGCCGTCGGGCAAGGTGCTGGTTTCCGGTGGCTGGGAATCAAATGGCTTTCTCGACAGCGCGGAGGAGTACGACCCGGCCACGGGGGCGTGGAGTCCCACGGGGGCTCTGGTTACGGCCCGCGTGGGCCATACGGCGACGCTGTTGCCCTCGGGCAAGGTCCTGGTCTCCGGTGGCCGGGGGGCAGACTACGCTTCCCTCGCCAGCGCGGAGGTGTATGACCCAGCCACGGGGGCGTGGAGTTCCACGGGGGCTCTGGCCACGGCTCGCGAGGGCCACACGGCGACGCTGTTGCCCTCAGGCATAGTGCTGGTCACTGGAGGCTATGGCGCAAGCAACTCTACTGCCAGCACGGAGGAGTACGACCCGGCCACGGGGGCGTGGAGTTCCACGGGGGCTATGACTGAGGCCCGCGAGGGCCACACGGCGACGCTGTTGCCCTCGGGCAAGGTGCTGATCACAGGAGGCTATAGCCCCAGCGTGGATATGTACGAAGATACAGGCATTCGCCAGGAGTGGCGCCCCGTCATCACCCCACCAGCCGAGCAACGACGGGGTAAAGTACTCCACATTACTGGGAGCCGCTTGCGAGGTCTATCGGAGGCAAGCAGTGGTAACGCCCAGAGTTCCGCCACGAACCTTCCCCTGGTCAGCTTGTTGGCGCTGGAGGGAGGCGCCCTGACACGTGTAACACACCTGGCCTCGGTCTCCGATACGGAAGTGGTCGTGGGGACGCCGAGCGTGCGGGACGGCTATTACATCCTTTCTGTGATGACCAATGCCATACACGGTGGGCAGTTGGTGCTCGTGAACGGGCCTCCGCTGGAAGCTCCCAAGGTGAGCGCGCCTGGGGCTGGTGCGCTCGTCAACACCACGCGGCCAACGATTCGCGGCACGGCGGAGGCCGGTAACATGGTGACGGTGTGGCTGGATGGGGCAGTGGCGGGTACAACCAAGGCGGAGCATGGACCGTGGGAATTCGTCCCAAGTACTTCGCTGGTTCAGGGCAACCACCGACTCGAGACCTCCGCCACGAATGCGGTGGGCATCGTCAGCGTTCAATCCGAGTCTTGTATTTTCACGATCGACTCCGTGGCGCCGAATGCGCCCAGGGTGATTGAGCCTGAGGGTGGATCCCTCGTCAACAACCCTCAGCCAGTCATTCGCGGCACGGCGGAGCCGGGCAGTACAGTCATCGTGCTTCTGGGCGAAAAAGAGGTAGGTCGTTTCACAGCAGACACCACGGGCGCCTGGAGCTTCGTCCCAGCCACCGCTCTGCCCGAGGGGCTCAACCCCGTCAGCGCCACCGCCACGGACTCCGTGGGCAATGTCAGCGCTACGTCCAACTTCAGCGTCTTCACGATCGACTCCAGAGCGCCGAGTGCGCCCGAGGTGAACTCGCCTGGGTCCTCCGCTAGCACCTCAATGCCAGTCATTGGCGGCAGCGCGGAGCCAAACAGCAAGGTGACGGTGTGGCTGGATGGGATTGGGGTAGAAGAGCCAGTCCTGGCCGACGCAGCGGGGGTCTGGAGATTCACGCCGGCCACCGCACTAGGGTTCGGTCCTCATCTCATTTCCGCCACCGCGACGGATGCGGCAGGTAACACCAGCCCGCCCTCTGCCGAGTACTCCTTTTCCATCCAAAGAAGTCATTACGGCTGGGGTTGCACCACCACATCCGCCGCCCCCGCCACCTGGGCCTTTCTGGCACTGGCTTGTTCTCTCAGCAGGCGCCGTCTCAGGTCTCCCCTGGGGCAGGGCGCCCCCGCTCCTGCTCGTCACGGGCATGCGCCTCTCGCGCTTCCTCGGGGCGCTCGCCCAGGTAGCGCTGGCGCTGCCGTACCTCCAGGCTCGCGCTGGTCAACTGGCGCAGGCGCTCGCGCAGCGCCTCCACCCCCAACCCCCACACCCGCACGGAGCCATCGTTCAAGGCGATCGCCAACACGTCCCCCCCAGGACTGAAGGCCGTCACCGCTACCTGCTCTCCGTGACCGGCGAGCACCAGGGGCTCGCCGCTCCCATCCGCGGGCCACACCCGCACCGTTCCGTCCCCCCAGGCCGTCACCACCCGCGTGCCTCGGGGATCGAACCGGGCGGTGTGCCCTCGGAGCACCACCGTCTCCTCCAACGCCTCGGCGGACCACACCCGCACCGTCTTGTCCAGGGAGGCGGTCAACACCCTCCCTCCGTGCGGGCTGAACTCCGCGCTCACCACCGCCTGGTCATGCCCCCGGAGCACCACCGACTCGCCGTGCCCGTCCGCGCGCCAGAGCCGCGCCGTCCCATCATCCGAGGCCGTCACCACCCGCGCTCCGTCCGGGCTGAAGGCCGCCGCCACCACCCGGGCCGTGTGCCCGTGGAGCACCACCGGCTCGCCGTGCCCGTCCGCGCGCCACACCCGGGCCGTCCCGTCATCCGAGGCCGTCACCACGCGCTCCCCCCTCGGGCTGAAGGCCGCGCTCCGGAGGTACTTCGTGTGCCCGTGGAGCACCACCGGCTCCCCCTTCCCGTCCACTCGCCACACCCGCGCCGTCTTATCCCAAGAGGCCGTCACCACCCGCTGCCCGTCCGGGCTGAAGGCGGCCGACACCACCCCTCCCTCATGGCCGCGCAGCACCACCGGCTCCCCCTTCCCGTCCACTCGCCACACCCGCGCCGTCTTATCCTCAGAGGCCGTCACCACCCGCTGCCCGTCCGGGCTGAAGGCCACCGTCCGGAGCTCCGCCCCGTGCCCCTTGAGCAGCACCGGCTCCAGGTCGCCGCCCAGCCGCCACACCCCCGCCGTGCCATCCGCATGCGCGGTTGCCAGCCACTCTCCGCGAGGGCTGAAGGCCAGGGCCCGCACCGTGCCCGCACGGCGAGGCAGCGTGAGCGCACGCGGCTGGGCTCGCCAGCGCCACACTCGCGCACTGCCATCCCGGGAGGCCGTCACCACCCGCTCCCCGTCCGCGCTGAAGCTCGCGGACAGCACCTCGTCCGTGTGCCCCAGCAGCTCCACCGCCGTGCCCGTCCCGTCCGTGCGCCGCACCCGCGCCCGGCCGTCCCGCGACGCCGTCACCACCCACCGGCCATCCGGGCTGAAGGCCACCGAGAGCGACTCCCCGGTGTCTCCCGCCAGCCTCATCCCCCCGCCTTTCCCGTCCGCCCGCCACAGGCGGACCGACCCGTCCGCATGCGCGCTCGCCACCAGCCCTCCATCCGGGCTGAAGGCCACCGCGTGCACGAAGCCGGAGTCACTGTGCTGTTCGCTGGGTTCCCCCCGCCCATCCGCGCGCCACACCCGCACCGCTCCATCCACCGAGGCCGTGGCCACCCGCTCCCCATCCGGGCTGAACACCGCGGCCCGCACGTCGCCGGGGTGGGGGAGCACGGCCAGCTCGCCCCTCCCATCCGCGTGCCACACCCGCGCCGTCCAGTCCCGTGACGCCGTCACCACCCGCTCGCCGTCCGGACTGAAGGCCGCGCTCACCACGGCCTGCTCGTGGCCCCGGAGCACCACCGGCATCCCCCTTCCGTCCGCTCGCCACACCCGCGCCGTCTTATCCACAGAGGCCGTCACCACCCGCTGCCCGTCCGGGCTGAAGGCCGCCGCCATCACCTCGCCCATGTGCCCCGCGAGCAGCTCCGGGCCCGCGTCCCCCTCCACCCACCACACCCGGGCGGTGCGATCCGCCGAGGCCGTTACCACCCGCCGCCCATCCGGGCTGAAGGCCGCGGTCAGCACCTCGCCGCCGTGTCCCTCGAGCACCCGCGGCACGCCCGTGCCATCCGCGCGCCACAGCCGTGCCGTCCCGTCCCGGGAGGCCGTTACCACCCACCGGCCATCCGCGGTGAGCGCCGCCGCGCGCACCGGCCCCCGGTGGCCCCGCAGCACCGCCGAGGCGAGCGGCTGCTGGAGCACCTCCAACGCCGTCTGCGTCCACGCCAGGTGTTGCTCGGGCTCGCGCACCTCCAGCAGCACCAGCAGCGCCGCCGTGGGATCCTCCCCGCGCAGCTTGTCCGCCACGATCAGCCGGGCGAAGTCCCGCAGCCGCTCCTGGTGCGCGCGCTCCTCCCACGCCAGGCGCTCCGCCCGCTCCCAGCTCGCACCGAGGAACAGGTGCATCCGCTCGTCCAGCTCGTCCGGGTGGGCCTGCTGGAATTCCAGGGCCTCCTCCAGGCGCCGGCCGCGCAGGAGGTAGTCCTCCGCGTGCGCCGACTCCCCGTGGGCACGCCAGGACTCCGCCGCCGCGCGCAGCTCGAGCTTCCTGCGCCGGCGCTCCTGTCCATCCCGGATCCACTCGGCCAGGGGCAGCCAGTGGCGCAACAGCGCCTCGTGGGCCACCTCGATGGAGACTCCGCCCCCTTCCGCGCCACCGCCCAGCACCAGCACCCGGCCCTCCACGAGCCGCCCCAGCACGGTGTCGAAGGCGCGGCGCGCCGGCTCCTCGAGAGGACGCACCTGCTCCCGCTCCACGCGCTGGCAGGTGAAAGGGGCCGCGTCTTGCCGCACGTCCACCAGCTCCACCAGAAGCCGGCGCATCTGCTGCCGCTCCTCCTCGTCCAGCCCCTGGTACAGCCGGTCCAGCTCCTGCGCGAGCGCCCCGGCCACTCCGCCCAGGGCCTGATAGGCGCCGTGCTTGAGCCATCTGCCCTCGCGCAGCCGCCACAGCCGCTCCAGCGTGTGGGCCAGCAGGGGCAGGGCGCCCGGCTGGCGCTCCACCTCCTGCAGCAGCCGCTCCGTCAGTCCTTCCTCCAGCCGCAGGCCCTGCCGCCGCGCGGGGTGCTCGATGGCCTCGCGCAGCTCTCCCGCCGTCATCTCCGGCACCAGCAGCAGCCGCTCGCCCTCGAAGAGCACCGCGTCCAGTCGCGGCCCGCTCTCCCCCAGCCGCACCTCCGCGCAGCGCCCCAGGTAGTCCACCCGCAGCGTGGCGAGCACCACCGTGCCCCGCTCGGACTCCCGCGAGGACTCCCACAGCGCGCTCAGCAGCTCCTGGCGCTCGCCCTCGCCCAGCCGGGTGAAGGCCTCGTCCAACGGATCCACCACCAGCAGCCGCCGCTTGCCCGGGGAGGCCCGCGCCGAGCGCACCCCCTCCAGCGCCCCGGCCTCGCCCGCGCGCACCCACGTGAGCTCCCAGTGCTTGGAGGACAGCACCGGCAGCAGCCCCGCCCGGAGCAGCGAGGACTTGCCACTCCCGGAGGCGCCGGCGAGCACCTGGAAGGAGGGGAACCGCCCTTCGGCGGCGGCCTCCATCCGCTGCAGCAGCGTCTGGCGGAGCGGCTCGCGGCCGAAGAAGCGCCGGTGATCCTTGGGCTCGAAGGGCCGCAGGCCGCAATAGGGGGGGAAGACGAAGGGGCGCAGGTCCGGCCCGTCGCCCGCGCGGGCGTAGAGCTGGAGCGAGACCCCATCCATCCGGGCCCCCTCGAGCCGCAGCGCCTTGCGCGACTCGGCCAGCGCCTGCTCCAGCGAGGCGTGGTGCCCGAGCAGCGAGCCATAGAGCGCGCGGGTGAAGGTGACGGAGCCCGGGGTGGAGAGCGGCAGCCGGGAGGCGACCACCGCGGCGAGGCCCGCGCGGTGAAGCTCGCGGGCGGGGCTGCCCAGGTGGTTGCCCGGAAGCCCCGCGTCGCCCCCCCGGCAGGCACTCAGCACCACCATGCGGATGCGCCCGGCGTGCGGCTCGAGCGCGGCCCGGAGCGCGGCGGCGTCCACCACGTGTGACTCTCCCTCCCGCCACGAGGAGTTCCAGGCGAGGCCATACGCCCCGGGCTCGGAGGGCACGCCGTGGCACAGCAGGTGGAGCGCGGCGAGGGGCTCCTCCCGCTCGCGCAGGGCCCGCTCGAGCGAGGCGAGGCTCACCTGGGGGAGCACGTCCCGGCGCGGGTCGAAGTCATAGCCGGCGTGGGCACAGGCCTCGGCGAGGGCGCGCTGGTGCGCCGCGGCGGGCACGTCCCCGGCCCAGGCGAAGAGGATGCGGCCTCCCTCGGGCGGAGGAGAGGAGGGCGGGGGCGCGGTGCGCGTCCCGGGCCGCTCGTAGCACAGGGTGCAGCCCTCGAGGTCGCTCAGCGCCTGGCCGGTGGACTCCAGCGTGAGCAGCTCCCACGGGAGCACGCACAGCTCGGCGGGCTCCAGCCGCAGGGTGAGCCGCACCGGCTGGCCCGCCTCCAGCGCCCACCGCAGCCGTTGCTCGTCCTCGGCCCACCCCAGGGGCACGAGGAAGGCGCGCAGCAGCTCCCCGAGCCGCTGGGCGGCGTTGGGGCTCGGGCGGCTCGTGCCCAGGCTGGCCAGGTCCTCCAGGGCGTGCTCCCAGGGAAACGAGGCGCGCGCGGAGGTGCCCTCCTCGCGCAGGCGCAGGTAGTCCCGCGGCTGGAAGAGGAAGCGGTCGGCGTCGCGCGCGCGCTCGCCGGAGACGAGGTGGAGCGTGAGCTCCAGCGGGCTGGTGGCCACGGGGTAGGCGATCACGGCTCAGCTCACGTGCAGCCGCTCACGGAAGTAGCGCCGGTACAGCTCGCAGCGCGGCAGCACGGAGGCCGCCTCCTGCTTCACCAGTCCCGCGCTCCGCAGGCGGATGAACACGCCCTCATCCGGGCAGGCGTTGCGCTGGAGCACCTCGCGCAGTCCCGCCTTGAGCTGCGGCTGGCTGCCCAGGCGGAAGAGCAGGTGGCGCAGGTGGTCTCCGAACGGTCCCCGGTCCTCCGCCGCCTGGGTGAACAGGTCCTCCACGCGCAAGCCGCGGCTGGCCACGAGGTACAGCGCCTTGCGGATCAGGTAGGGGTGGCCTCCGAGCAGGGCGAACAGCTCCTGCTCCTGCTTGGGTCCCAGGGGCGCGCCATGCCGCCGGTTGAGCTCCGCCACCTGTTCCGGGGTGAAGTCGCCCAGCTCCACGGTCTGCCCCACGTTGAAGGGGGACTGGGTCAGGTTCTTGATGAAGAGGAAGGGCTCGGTCGAGGTCACCAGGACGATGCTGAGCTTCTTCCAGACGGGCGTGGTGGGCAGCGCGCGGTTGTTGTGCCAGCTGCGCAGCATGCCGAAGAAGTCCGTGCCGAAGGGCAGCTCGAAGAGCGTCTCCACCTCGTCGAGCCCCAGCACCAGGGGCGCGTCCAGTCCCCGCAGGACATGGCCGCTCATGTACTGCCCGCAGCGCTGGCTGCTGCCGATGGGCTTCTTCCAGTAGGCCTCCACCTGGTTGTCCAGCTCGAGCTGATCACTCAGGGAGTTGCAGAAGCGCTGGAAGAAGAGATCCGGGTCGGAGAAGGTCTGGGTGTCGAACTCCTGGAACGACAGGTAGGCCACGCGCTTGCCTGCCTCGAGGGCGGCGGCCATGCCCCGCATGAGCAGCGAGCTCTTGCCCATCTGCCGCGCGCCCTTGATGGTGACGGTGGCGCCCTGCTTCTGCGAGACGGCCCGTGACACCGTGGCATCGGCGTCACGCACCACATAGAAGGCCGACTGCGTGTCCATGGCCCCCTCGAGGGTTTCATCCAGCTCGAGCGGTGCCGACGGCAGGGGAGGAGAGAAGCCGGAGGAGGTGGTTTCGGGCGGCGCACTGGCGCGGGGGGAACTCGAGGCCGCCGGGGCGGTCGCGGCCAACGGGGCGCCGCTCATGACCTTGGCGAACTGTTCGAGCAGCCGCGGCGTGTCCTCCGGTCCCTCCCACAGCGCCCAGTTGATGGGGCTGAGGTAGCCATTGAGGGGTGGGGGGAGGCGCTCGTGGTACGCGACCCGGACGGGGAGCAGCTTCGGCAGGCCCCGCTGCCCCTGGAGCCGGTGCGCCAGCTCGATCTCCGTCTGGGCTATCTCGCTGTTGACGGAGAAGGGCGAGAGCAGCGCGATGAAGTAGTCCGATTGGCGGATCTTGGAATCGATGCGCTCCACCCACTTCTCGCCCACCAGCATGGAGGTGTCGATGAAGACCTCGTGGGTGGCCTTGAGCGCCTTGTAGAGGGCCTGGGCGAGGTCCTGATCCGGCGTGACATCGCGCTTGTAGCTGATGAAGACACGGGCCATGGGTCTCTTTCGTGTGGACTCTCTAGCGTAGCCGGTTCGTCTTGGGAATCAGGGCAGCTCGGGGCACGTCTTGCGATAGGGCGCGACCCCGCTCTCATCCGGGGGCCACTCCTCGGGCTTCACGTTGCGAGGCAACAAGGAGCACGCGAGCGAGATCCAGTCCTCGGACCGTACGGGCCACGAGCGCGCGGTGCCATCCTCGCTGGCGGTGGCCACGCTCCGGCCATCCGGGCTGAAGGCCACGGCCAGGACGCGGCCCTCGTGGGGCAGGCGGGAGAGCCGGTGGCCGGTGGCGACATCCCACAACCGTGCCGAGTCGTCTTCACTGCCGGTGGCCAGGCTCTTGCCATCCGGGCTGAAGGCCACGGACGTGACGGCGTTGGGATGGTGCAGCCGCGAGCGCTCGCTGCCCGTGGCCACGTCCCACAAGCGCACGGAGCCGTCGTCGCTGGCGGTGGCCAGGCTCTGGCCGTCGGGGCTGAAGGCCAGCGAGGTGATGAGGGCATCGTGCCGCAGGGGGCTGCCCAGGGGCTCTCCGGTGGCCGTGTTCCACAGGCGCGCGGTGTTGTCCGTGCTGGCGGTGGCGAGGCTCTTGCCCTCCGGGCTGAAGGCCACGGCGGTGACAGGCCGCTCATGGGAGAAGGGCTTGCCCAGGGGCTCGCCGGTGGCCACGCTCCACAGGCGCGCGGTGCCATCCTCACTGGCGGTGGCCACGCTCCGGCCATCCGGGCTGAAGGCCACGGCGTTGACGGCGTCGGCATGGCGCAGCGGCAGGAGCTGGCGCCCCGTGGCGGCATCCCAGAGCCGCGCGGTCTTGTCCTCACTGGCGGTGGCCACGCGCGTGCCATCCGGGCTGAAGGCCACGGACCGGATGTGGGCGTCATGCCGGAGGGGCTTGTACAGCAGCTCGCCCTTGTCCAGACGCCAGAGGCGCGCGGCGTTGTCTTCACTGGCCGTGATCACGGTCTGGCCATCGGGACCGAAGGCCAGGGCGGTCACGGCCTTGTCATGCCGCAGGAGCACGAGCGGAGAGGAGGGAGCGACCCGCCACAGCCAGGCGCTCTTGTCGTCGCTGGCGGTGACCAGCGCCTTGCCATCCGGGCTGAAGGCCACGGCGTTGACGGAGTTCTCATGGGGCAGGAGCACGAGCTGCCGTCCGGTGTCGACTTCCCACAGGCGCGCGGTCTTGTCGCCGCTGGTGGTGGCCACGCTCCTGCCATCCGGGCTGAAGGCCACGGACGTGACGGCCTTGTCATGGGTGAGGATCTGGCCGGGCAGCAGCACCACGCTGGGCTCGCGGGTGGCCACCTCCCACAGACGCGTGGTCTTGTCGTCGCAGGCGGTCGCCATGAACTTGCCATCCGGGCTGAAGGCCACGGCGTTGACGGGGAGTTGATGCAGCAGGGGCACGGACTGGGATTCTCCGGTGGCCGTGTTCCACAGGCGCGCGGTGTTGTCCGTGCTGGCGGTGGCGAGGAGCTTGCCATCGGGGCTGAAGGCCACGGCGGTGACGCGACGCAGATGCTTCAGGGGACTGGCCAGGGGTTTGCCGGTGGCCGCGCTCCACAGGCGCGCGGTGCCATCATCACTGGCGGTGGCCACGCTCTGGCCATCCGGGCTGAAGGCCACGGCGTTGACGGAGCCCTCATGGGAGAGGGGCTTGCCCAGGGATTGGCCCGTGGCCGTGCTCCACAGGCGCGCGGTGCCATCATCACTGGCGGTGGCCACGCTCCGGCCATCCGGGCTGAAGGCCACGGCGGTGACGGCGTCGGCATGGCGCAGCGGCAGGAGCTGGCGCCCCGTGGAGGCATCCCAGAGCCGTGCCGTCTTGTCCTCTCCGGCGGTGACGACCCATCTGCCATCGGGGCTGAAAGCCACCGCCAGGACATTGCCCCCATGCGCCAGACGTGTCCGGGCCCGGCGGAGCTGAACGAGTGCGCGCACGAGCGAGTCCATGGCCTCGGGGGAGTCATGGATCCGAGCGGCTTCCGTGAAGAGCGCGGTGCCGAGGGTCAGGTTCGACGAGGCGGCGCGCAGCGTGGCATCCGCCTGGTTGAGGAACACATAGGAGGCGGCCTCGCGCCGCTGCTGATCGACCTGGAGCCTGGCGCGGGTGATTTCCTGCTCCGCCAGGAGCTTGTTCTCCTGGGCCTGGCTCGCCTCCTCCCGCAGCCGCCGCGCGTCCTCGCGGACTCTGTCGGCCTCGTCCTTGGCCTGGCTGGCGTCCTGCTGGAGCCTTCTCGTCTCCTGCTGGAGCCTTTTCGTCTCCTGCTGGAGCCTTTTCGCCTCCCGTTGGGCTTCGGTTTGGATCTTCTGGGCCTCCTCGATCGCCTGGCGCTTGGCGGCCTCGGCGTCGGCATTGGTTTTCTGCGCCTCGGCCAGCTCCCTGGTGGTCGCCAGGCGAGCGCTTTGCGCGTCCCGGAGCCGCATGAACAACAGCACGGAGGCGGGCAGGAGCACGATGAAGCCCGCGATCACCAGCCCCAGGGCGGCCAGCCGGACCACGCGCCAGTCCACCGGGAGCTGGCTTCGGGCCCAGGCCACGGTGAAGACGCGCTCATAGATGGCGTTGCGCACCCGCAACACCTCGCCCTTGCGGCGCACCACCCCCGAGAGCTTGAGGTGCGCCTTGACCAGCGCCCGCTCCTCGTCGAGCACCCGCCGGCCGCGGCGGATGTCCTGGTAGGTCCGCAGCACCCGCTCCGGGTCCGGCGCCCGCCGCGTCAGCATGTCGCGCACGAACACCAGGTTGTTGTCCTGGAAGCTCTTCTCCGCGAAGAAGGTCCGCTCCACCACCTGCCACACGCCCTGGCGTGTCCAGGCGCCGCCGCCGGTGCGTGGCTGTTCGTCGACCAGGGCCTGGCACAACCGCTGCGTCAGGTAGGGGTGTCCTCCCGTCCACTCCAGCACCCACTCCAGGGTCCGCTGTCCGTCCGCGGCCGACTCCGCGAGCCCCTCGGCCAGCGGCGCCGCCTCCTCCAGGGTGAAGTCCGTCAGCTCCACCCGCTGCCCCAGGTTGAAGGGGGTGCGCTTCTCGTCCTGGATGAGATCTCCCGGCGTGGCCACGCCCACGAGCACGAAGGAGAGCCGCGCCAGCTCCGGGTTGCTCGCCCGCGCGTTGTAGAGGTAGCGGATGGCGGCGTAGAAGTCGTCGGTGAAGCCCATGCCCAGGGTGGTGTCGATCTCGTCCACGAACACCACCACGCGCTGTTGCACCTCCGCGAGCACCACCTCCTCCAGGAAGCGCGTCAGACGCTGCACGGGCCCCTGCTCGCGGTGGCGGCTCCACCACTCGGCCGCGTCCGTGCTCAGCTCGAGCTGCTCCTGGAGGACGACGAGCAATCCCACGTACCACTGGTCCGCCGTCACCTGCTTGCCAATGCGCGTCAGGTCGATGATGACCGAGCGGATGTCCTCCTCGTAGAGCTGCTCGGCGGTGCGCACCATCAGGCTCGACTTGCCCATCTGCCGCGCGGTCAGGACGAAGGCAAAGGTGCCCGCCCGGCACAGTGCCACCATCTCCGCGTCCGCTCGCCGGGCCAGGTACACCCCCCCGCCCGCCTGCACCGTCCCGCCCACCGTATACAGGCGTGTGTCGCTCACGCCTCGAGTATCAGTCAGGCGCTACCCACGCGTCCCTCTTTAATTTCAGAGCGCTCCTTCGCCTGCCTCGTGTCCCGCGTGCTCGGCGGAGGTGTGGGCGGGTTGCCCCTTGACGTGTTGTCTCCTGTCGCCAGTTCAATCAGGGCAGGTCGGGGCACGTCTTGCGATAAGGAACGACCTCGCCGACATCCACGGGCCACTCCTCGGGCTTCACGTTGCGGGGCAACAAGGAGCACGCGAGCACGAACCAGTCCTCGAGCCGCACGGGCCACGAACGCGTGGTGCCATCCTCACTGGCGGTGATCAGGCTCCGGCCATCCGGGCTGAAGGCCACGGCCAGGACGCGGCCCTCGTGGGGCAGGCGGGAGAGCCGGTGGCCGGTCGCGACATCCCACAACCGTGCCGAGTCGTCTTCACTGCCGGTGGCCACGCTCCTGCCATCCGGGCTGAAGGCCACGGCGTTGACGGTGTTGGGATGGCTCAGCAGTGAGCGCTGGCTTCCTGTGGCCATGTCCCATACGCGCACGGCATTGTCGTCGCTCGCGGTGGCCAGTCGCTGGCCGTCCGGGCTGAAGGCCAGCGCGGTGACGAGGGTGTCGTGCCGCAGGGGCCTGCCCAGGGGCTCGCCGGTCGCCGTGCTCCACAGTCGCACGGTGTAATGACTGGCGGTGGCCAGGAGCTTCCCATCCGGGCTGAAGGCTACAGCGGTGACAGGTCCTTCGTGGGGGAAGGGTCCCGCCAGGAGTTGGCCGGTGGCCGTGCTCCACAGGCGGGCCGTGCTGTCGTCGCTGGCGGTGGCCACGCTCTGGCCATCCGGGCTGAAGGTCACGGCGTTGATGGCGTCGTCATGGAGCAACCGTGCGCGCTGGCGCCCCGTGGCGGTCTCCCAGAGCCGCGCGGTCTTGTCCTCACTGGCGGTGGCCACGCCCTGGCCATCCGGGCTGAAGGCCACCGCCCGGAGGCGGGCGTCGTGCCGGAGGGGCTCGTGCAGCAGCTCGCCCTTGTCCACACGCCAGAGGCGCGCGGCGTTGTCTTCACTGGCCATGACCACGGTCTGGCCATCGGGACCGAAGGCCAGGGCGGTCACGGCCTTGTCACGTGGCGGGAGCACGGGCGGAGAGGAGGGGGTGACCCGCCACAGCCAGGCGTGCTTGTCGTCGCTGGCGGCGGCCACACTCTGGCCATCCGGGCTGAACGCGACGGCGTTGACGGATTGCCCATGGGGCAGGAGCACCAGCTGCCGTCCGGTGTCGACTTCCCACAGGCGCGCGGTCTTGTCGCCGCTGGCGGTGGCCACGCTCCTGCCATCCGGGCTGAAGGCCACGGACGTGACGGCCTTGTCATGGGTGAGGATCTGGCCGGGGAGCAGCACCACGCTGGGCTCGCGGGTGGCCACCTCCCACAGACGCGTGGTCTTGTCGTCGCAGGCGGTCGCCATGAACTTGCCATCCGGGCTGAAGGCCACGGCGTTGACGGGGAGTTGATGGAGCAGGGGCACGGACTGGGATTCTCCGGTGGCCGTGTTCCACAGGCGCACGGTGTTGTCCGTGCTGGCGGTGGCGAGGAGCTTGCCATCGGGGCTGAAGGCCACGGCGGTGACGCGACGCAGATGCTTCAGGGGCCTGGCCAGGGGTTGGCCCGTGGCCGTGCTCCACAGGCGCGCGGTGCCATCATCACTGGCGGTGGCCACGCTCTGGCCATCCGGGCTGAAGGCCACGGCGTTGACGGAGCCCGCGTGGGGGCGGGGCTTGCCCAGGGGTTGGCCCGTGGCCGTGCTCCACAGGCGCGCGGTGCCATCATCACTGGCGGTGGCCACGCTCTGTCCATCCGGGCTGAAGGCCACGGCGGTGACGGCGTCGGCATGGCGCAACACCAGGCGCTGGCTCCCCGTGGAGGCATCCCAGAGCCGCGCCGTCTTGTCCTCTCCGGCGGAGAGGACCCATCTGCCATCGGGGCTGAAGGCCACCGCCAGGACATTGCCCCCATGCGCCAGACGTGTCCGGGCCCCGCGGAGCTGAACGAGCGCGCGCACGAGCAAGTCCATGGCCTCGGAGGAGGCATGGATCCGAGCGGCTTCCATGAAGAGAGCGGTGCTGAGGGACAGGTCCGAGGAAGCGGCGCGCAGCGTGGCATCCGCCTGGTTGAGGAACACATAGGAGGCGGCCTCGCGCCGCTGCTGATCGACCTGGAGCCTGGCGCGGGTGGTTTCCTGCTCCGCCAGAATTTTGTTCTCCTGGGCCTGGCTCGCCTCCTCCTGCAGCCGCTGCGCGTCCTTGCGGAATCGGTCGGCCTCTCTCTTGGCGTGGCTGGCGTCTTCCTGGAGCCTTTTCGTCTCTTGCTGGAGTCTTTGAGCCTCGGTTTGGATTTTCTGAGCCTTCTCCACCGCCTGTTGCAGGGCGGCCCTGGCCGCTTCTCCGACCTTCCGCGCCTCGTCCAATTCCTGGGTGGTCGCCAGGCGAGCGCTTTCCGCTTGCTGCCGGGCGCTTTGCGTCTCCCGGAGTTCTATGGACAAAAGCACGAAGGCAGGCAGGAGCACGCTGACGACCACGATTACCAGCCCGAGGGTGGTCAGAGAGACCCGCCGGACCACCTGCCAATCCACCGGGAGCAGGCTTCGGGCCCAGGCCACGGTGAAGACACGCTCATAGATGGCGTTGCGCACCCGCAACACCTCGCCCTCGCGGCGCACCACCCCCGAGAGCTTGAGGTGCGCCTTCACCAGCGCCCGCTCCTCGTCGAGCACCCGCCGGCCGCGGCGGATGTCCTGGTAGGTCCGCAGCACCCGCTCCGGGTCCGGCGCCCGCCGCGTCAGCATGTCGCGCACGAACACCAGGTTGTTGTCCTGGAAGCTCTTCTCCGCGAAGAAGGTCCGCTCCACCACCTGCCACACGCCCTGGCGTGTCCAGGCGCCGCCGCCGGTGCGCTGCTGTTCGTCCACCAGGGCCTGGCACAGCCGCTGCGTCAGGTAGGGGTGTCCTCCCGTCCACTCCAGCACCCACTCCAGGGTCCGCTGTCCGTCCGCGGCCGACTCCGCGAGGCCCTCGGCCAGCGGCGCCGCCTCTTCCAGGGTGAAGTCCGTCAGCTCCACCCGCTGCCCCAGGTTGAAGGGGGTGCGCTTCTCGTCCTGGATGAGATCTCCCGGCGTGGCCACGCCCACGAGCACGAAGGAGAGCCGCGCCAGCTCCGGGTTGCTCGCCCGCGTGTTGTAGAGGTAGCGGATGGCGGCGTAGAAGTCGTCGGTGAAGCCCATGCCCAGGGTGGTGTCGATCTCGTCCACGAACACCACCACGCGCTGTTGCACCTCCGCGAGCACCACCTCCTCCAGGAAGCGCGTCAGACGCTGCACGGGCCCCTGCTCGCGGTGGCGGCTCCACCACTCGGCCGCGTCCGTGCTCAGCTCGAGCTGCTCCTGGAGGACGACGAGCAATCCCACGTACCACTGGTCCGCCGTCACCTGCTTGCCAATGCGCGTCAGGTCGATGATGACCGAGCGGATGTCCTCCTCGTAGAGCTGCTCGGCGGTGCGCACCATCAGGCTCGACTTGCCCATCTGCCGCGCGGTCAGGACGAAGGCAAAGGTGCCCGCCCGGCACAGTGCCACCATCTCCGAGTCCGCTCTCCGGGCCAGGTACACCCCCCCGCCCGCCTGCACCGTCCCGCCCACTGTATACAGGTGCGTGTCGCTCACGCCGCGAGTATCAGGCAGTCGCCACCTACGCGTCCCTCTTTATTTCAGAGCGCTCCTCTGACTGCCTCTCGAACGTGGCGGGCGGAATCGACACACTCCAAGTCATCGCACGGCACACCGGAGGACAGGGCACTTCTGTCCTTTCCCTTTCGAAACTTGTAAATCCAGAAAATATGTTGAAGGCCAAGGTAACTGTGTATCCTCCACTGTCGAGCCTCACGGCGGACGGGAGTTCCCGGTTCGTGGCCGACAGGTCCTGCGAGCGTGATGGCATGCACTGCTCTGCTCGGAAGGACGACCGGATGAATTGGCTGAAGCCTGCCTTGAAGCCCACCTTGAAGCCCACTTTGTCACTGTGTGCGTTGCTGTCCCTCGCGGCGTGCGGTCCCCTCGAGGACGAGGGTCCGTTCCCCGGTGACGCGCTGGCCATCCAGGAGCAGGAAGCGATCTCCTCCTGCGTGGCGCCCACCGAGGCACAGTGCTGGAAGTTGCTGCCCACGGACACCAACTTCGGCGGAAGGACCACGGCCTGGAACGCCGCGCACTACGCCCTGCGGCCCAACAGCCCGAGCAAGAGCAGCTTGGTGGTGATGCTGCACGGAGTGGGCTCGAGCGCCGGCAACTTCTATCACAGCACCGCCTACGCCACCGCGACGACCAGCTTCTTCGCGAGCGCCGTGAACAAGGGCTATCGCGTGCTTGGAATCACGCACCGCAACTCCCCGAACATCCGGGAGGTGTGCGGCACCAACGTGGACTGCCACCTGCCCACGCGCCGCACCTTCATCACCGGCGTCGTGCAGCCGGGCTCCGCCGTGACGGACATGGGCTACTACGATGGCATCGAGGCCCGCCTCATCCGCCTGCTCGTGACCCTGCGCGATGGTCAGGACCCGTCCGGCGGGTGGGGGGCCTACCTCACGCCCTCCAACTGCACGGGCACCCGGAACACGGCCATCCCCTGCGGCATTGTCTGGAACAAGCTCATCGTCGCGGGACACTCCCAGGGCGCGGGGCATGCCGCCGTCATCGGCAAGGATCACCTGGTGGACACGGTCGTCATGCTCGCCGGCCCGACCGACCGCACTCCCGAGCAGACGGTTCCCAGCTACACGCTGGCTTCGAGCGGACTGGCGACTCCCGCGGGCGGCGGCAACTACCGGGGCCTGGTTCATGGCAAGGACAGCTTCGTGACGGCGTCGACCATCCACTGGGACGCCAGCCGGTTGAACGCCGGGGCCCATGGGAAGACGACCACGAGCACCGCCGATCACTGCGGCACGTCTCCGCACTCGTGCGTCATCGAGAGCGCTTCGTTCTACACCACCTGGCAGGGATTCTGGCCGTAGCCCTGGTGCTGCTCGAGCCGATACCGCACCTGAAGGGTGGTCAGCTCCGCCAGGTGCGGTGGACGCGCTCACCCGGCGCCCCTCGTCACCGGAGCCTGGGCCGAGGTCGACGGCCCGGTCGCTCCGCGCCACGACGCGCTATTCCGACCGAGGCGGCTGCACCGTCTGCGGCATCCCAAAGAACTGCCTCAGGCTACCCTGGAGGTGGTCCAGCTCCTCCTTCTGGAACTGGCGCTGTTCGATCTCGCTCTTCATCGCGTTGCTGACCTTGATCGCTTCGGCGGTATTTCCTACGAGGGTCCTCGTCTCCTGGTTGTAAATATTGTTCACCACCTTCTTCCCATTCACCTTCTCGCCCGTATTGTCCGCCCTGTTCACTTCCTTGAGGGCGTCGCTCGGCTCGTCATGGTTTGCAAGCGCGGTCTTGAGCTGGAGCTCTATTTTATCAGGTATTTCCCCGCTCGAATTTTTTTGATCGATTGAGCTATTGATGTGTGCCTTGAGTTGGCGGCGATCATCACGGGTCGCTCTCATGGGACCGGCGCCCTCGCCGAGATCGGAGAGCGTCTCCAGCGGCCGCTGCGGCTCGAGTGCTCCGCTGCGCATTCCGACCATGATACAGCCCTTGTCCCTCAGCTTCGTCATGGCGTAGAGCTGATGCGTGCGACCCTGGAGGCCCTCCGGCATCTTGTCCCAGAAACTCATGAGCTGATTCTTGTCGGCGGTCTCCTGGCCGATCGGGTCGCCCACGAGGTATGTCTTCTTACCGAGATCCTCGGCTGTTTTGGTGATTTGGGCCAGCGCGAACTCGTTATTCGGCCCTTTTTCACCCGCTTCTGTCATTTTCTTGAAAGTCTCATGCGAGTTATCCACCGCCTCCAACTTCACCCGGCCAGATGCAGTGGCTTCATCGACTCCATTGGCCTTGAGGGAGTCAACGTAGAATTTCTTGAGTTCATTGGCATCCCGCGACTCCTTGGCATCACCCTTGGTGTACAGGACATCGACTGTCGCCCGATCATTGAGGAGGAGAGAGGCGCAGATGGCATTGCGATCGCCACTCATGTAGGCGCCCTGTGCGATGGATTGGGGTTTGTTCGACGGTGAGCCGATCAAACCAGCCTGCTCCAACTTCTCTTTGATCTTCGCATCGGGGATGATCCGGGCTTCGCTGGAAGAGGGATCGACTGTCGCAGCCAGTGGTTGCGCCACCACCGGGACGGGGGGTTTTGGTCCCTTCGTGGTGGCCGCATTTTGGGTGTTGAGGTGATTGCGCAAATCCGTCTGATAGCTGTAATTCCTGGCGACCTTTTTCTGGCGTGCGACCAGATCCTGCTTCGACATTGGCGGTTGTGCGCCTTCCGGTATCACCTGCTGCTTGAGAGGGCCCGGCTTATTATCCTAGACCCACGAATCCCTGACCTTGGTATTGAGCTCCTTCTCGAACAGCGAGTCGACCGTCACATTGGGTTTCGGTTCATTGGGATTTACCTCCTTGGCCAGGTTATTGTTCAACCTGTGCGCACCGGGGTCGAACGGCCTTTGTGGCGTGCTGATTTTCGCCATGAACCGAATTATACGGATCTGGCCATATCCCAACAATCGGCTGGCGCTAGATTTTTCTGGAGCGGCTGATGGCGGGGCTACTCGTTCCTTGACGCACATGGCGTGTTCTCCCGACTCTCGAGAAACGAGGGTCCAACATTGAAGAAGCCCGCCGTCATGCCCTGCTCGCTGAAGCGAGCCAGCCAGGGGGTGGCATCGGCCTGTATGGGTTGTCTTGTCTTGGACTCCGCAGCCGCCCTGCCTGTCGCTGTAGGCGGGTGGAAGTTTGTGGCGACACGCGACGGGGCACCGAGGCGAAGCACTCGGTCCACACATCCGCCACCCTGCTGGGCTAGCATGCGGCCACATGCTCTTCGGACGGAAAACCCCCCCTTCTCGCTCGGAGCTCATCGTCGCGGCGGATCGCGCCCGCTCCAAAGGCAAACTCAAGCGGGCCATTAGTGGTTACCGCAAGGCGCTGGAGTTGGAACCGAAGGATCCCGCGGTGCTCGGCAAGCTGGCGCCGCTGCTCGCCCGGACGAATGAAACCGAGGCCTCGCTCAAGCTCTTCCGGGAGGCGGCCCAGGTCCACCTGGACAAGGGCTTCGCCGACAAGGCGCTGGCCGTCTATACCCAGGCGGCCGAGACGTTCCCGGCCCAGGTGGCCCTGTGGCAGCAGGTGTCGCGGATGCACCTGGAGAAGGGGCGTCAGGCCGACGCGGTGCGGATGCTCCTGCGCGGCCGCTTCGCCCTCCAGCGCAAGCACGAGCGCCCCCAGGCCATCATCCTGTTGAGGGAAGCCTTGAAGCTGGATCCCTCGCTCTTCGCGCCGAGGTTGGATCTGGCGCGGCTGCTCGCCCGGCAGAAGCAGCCGGCCGAGGCCCAGGCGTTGATCGAGCCGATGCTGCACCTGACGGGCGCACAGCTCCGTCAGGTGCGGTGGACGCAGCTGTGCATCGCTCCCGGGTTCGGCAACGCGTGGTCGTGGCTACGGGCCGCGCTGTCGGGGCGCTGAGTCGCGCCGGCGCAGGGCCAGCAGCGCCAACAGGCCCAGCACCGAGGGCGTGGGCACGGCGCTGCAGCCTCCACCCGCGAGCGAGCGGTTGTCATCCAGCACCCGCCAGGTGTGCTCGACGGGCGTGGGATCCACGTTGCCCGCGGCGTCCACCGCGCGAGCGCGCAGCGTGTGCTGGCCCGGAGTGACGACGTAGGTGTCCTCACAGGGCTGGTAGGGCCCGTCATCCAGGCTGCACTCGAAGCGGGCATCCGGATCGTTCGAGGAGAACTCGAACCCGGCGTTGGGGTTGGGGCCAATGGCGGGCGGGCCCCGGACGAGCGTGGTGTCGGGCGGCTCCGAGGTACAGACGGAGGGCTGGCCCTGGCAGCGATAGCCCGGCTCGATGGCGCACGCCGCGCCGCAGCCGTCGCCCGAGGCCGTGTTCGCGTCGTCACACGCCTCGCCCTGCTCGGTGAGGCCGTTGCCGCAGACATTGGCGACCACGCAGGTGTGGGTGGCCGGGCTGCACACGCCCTCACAGGCGTTGGATGAGGTGCACGCCTGGCCCAGGCTCAGGCGGCAGCGGGGCGAACATGCATCACCGTCCTCCAGGTTGCCGTCGTCGCACGCCTCGGTGCCCGCCACCTGGCCGTCACCGCACGAGGTGACGCACACGCTGGGTGCCCCGCTGCAGTAGTAGCCCGTCTCCTGCTGGCAGGTGGCACCGCAGCCATCGCCCGCCTGGGTGTTGTCGTCATCGCACTGCTCGCCGATGTCCGGCACGCCGTTGCCGCACACCTGGGTGCACTCCGTCCCCGGCGAGGGGCAGGTCCAGCCCGCTTCGATCTGGCACGTGCTGGAGCAGCCATCGCCCGACTTCGTGTTGCCGTGATCGCACTGCTCGGCGCCCGCCACGATGCCGTCACCGCAGAGGGTCGCACAGGTGCTCGGCGTACCGCTGCAGGAATAACCCGGATCCACGCGGCAGCCCGGCGAGCAGCCATCGCCCGCGCTCTTGTTGCCATCGTCGCAGGTCTCGTTCGCCTCCAGCACGCCATTGCCACACGTCTCGGCGCACACGGACGGAGCGCTCTGGGGCACGGAGCAGGCGTAGCCCGGCTCCACCCGGCACTCGGTGGCGCATCCATCCCCCGAGCTCAGGTTGCCGTCATCGCACTGCTCGCCCGGCTCGTGCGTGCCATTGCCACAGCTCTTCACGCACGGCGCTCCCGCGGTGGGGCACACATAGCCCAGCTCGAGGGTGCAGGCCGGCGAGCACCCATCTCCCAGGGAGACGTTGCCGTCGTCGCACAGCTCGCCCGGATCCATCCGGCCATTGCCACACACGGTGCCGCACACGGACGGCGCCCCGTGGCACTCATAGCCATTCTCCACACGGCACGCGGCGGAGCAGCCATCGGAGTTGAAGGTGTTGCCGTCATCGCACAGCTCACCCGGGTTGATGACGCCATCTCCGCACTTCTGGACACAGGCGCTGCCCGCGGTCGGGCACGCGTACCCTGCCTCCACCCGGCAGCGCGCATCACAGCCATCGCCCGTGGTCTGGTTGCCGTCGTCGCACTGCTCGCCCGGGTTGAGCGCGCCATTTCCACACGTCCGCGCGCACCGGCTGGGCTCGCCCGTACAGCCGTAGGCCGGCTCGATGCCGCAGGTGGCGCTGCAGCCGTCGTTGGAGGTGCTGTTGCCGTCATCGCACTCCTCGCGGGGAGAGATGACTCCGTCCCCACACCTGTCGTCGTACGCATCCACGAACAGGTAGCGGAAGGCGTTGGGCGGACCGCTGTCGTTTTCGTTGCACAGCTCCAGCCGGTTGAGGCCGGTGCGCCAGGGCGCCGTGGTGCCCAGCTCGCGGATGGTGTTCTTCTGCCAGGGCTGGCCCGCCGGTTGGCTGATGACGGTGGGGGTGAAACCCACGCCGTTCACCGACGCGGCCTCGAACTCGTTGTCGTTGAAGGTCGCCACGCGCATGCGGAAGCGCGAGAGCGTGGTGGTCGAGGGGATGATGAAGTCCTGGTACACGCAGGTGCTCGCTCCCAGAGGGGCCATGAAGCGCGCCGTCTGGACTTCCTGCGGCCAGTCGCTCGCCGTGCGCTCGCCCGTGGTGGCGCCCGTGGTGGTGCCCCGGTAGAACCAGTGCGGATCCGCCACGGTTCCCTCCAGGCGGCGGTTGTTCGCGTCCACGCCCGTGTTGAACAGCGTCACGCCCGCGCGCACGCACCGGCTCGGAGAGCCCGCGCACGCCTGGCCCGGCTCCACCTCGCACAGGCGGTTGCAGCCGTCGCCGTCGAAGCGGTTGCCGTCGTCGCAGATCTCCTGCGCGTAGTTCGGGTAGGAGCGGTTGTCGAGCGTGCCATTGCCGCACGAGGACAGGTCGCACGTCGCGGAGCAGCCGTTGCCGTTGTCCACGGTGTTGCCGTCGTCGCACAGCTCGCCCGAGTTGACCACGCCGTTGCCGCACAGGCTCGCCACGGAACACGGCTTGCCGGGGATGTGACAGAGGAAGCCGGCCTCCAGCGTGCCGGTGGCGCTACAGCCGTCACCGTCCTGGGTGTTGCCGTCGTCACATTGCTCGCCGGGCTGCAGCTTGCCGTCCGCGACGAGGGCCTGGCTGACCCGCGTGAGCAGGGCAGGGGAGGCGGAGGGCGGCTCCTGCTGCGTCTGGCAGCCCACCGAGGTGAAGAGGAGGGTGAGCCCGACAAGCGCCGGGCGCGTCCATGCTGTCTTGGGATGCATGTTCATGGTTGGTTTCACCTGGCGGTGTCGGAGTTGGGTGTGCCCTGCTGGGTTTCCACGCCCTCGGCGTCGCCGACGATGTGGAACTCCACGCGGCGGTTCTTCGCGCGGCCATCCTTGGTGGTGTTGTCCGCGAGGGGCTTCGCCGGGCCGAAGCCCCTCGCCTGGAGCCGCTCGCGCGGGATGCCCTTGCCCTCGAGGTACTTCACGACGGACTCGGCGCGACGCCGCGACAGCTCGGTGTTGTACTGCGCGTTGCCCTGGTTGTCGGAGTGGCCCTCCACGCGCATCCGCTCGATCTCCGGGTGCTCGCGGAGAATGGAGGCCACGTCATCCAGCAGCTTGTAGCTGCGCCTGTCGATGACGTCCTTGTTCACCTCGAAGTAGACGGACTCGAGGATGTCGAGGCGTCCCGTCTCCAGGCGCACGCGCTGCTTCTGCTTGCAGCCGTTGTTCTTCTGGGTGCCGGGCTCGTCCGGGCAGTTGTCCAGCCGGTCGACGATGCTGTCCCCATCGCGATCCTTGTCCGGGCAGCCCTTGTTCGCCGCCACTCCGGCCTCGTTCGGGCAGGCGTCCCGTGCGTCGGCCACGCCGTCCCCGTCGTTGTCGGGATCCGGGCAGCCGTCCTCGTCCTGGAAGCCGTCCTTGTCCTCGGTCTGCTGGGGGCAGCGATCCTTCGAGTCGGTGATGCCGTCACCGTCCGAGTCCGGCTCATCCGGGCAGCCGTCGCCGTCCTCGAAGCCGTTGACGTTCTCCGCCTGCCGCGGGCAGCGATCCACCAGGTTGAGCAGACCATCGCCATCGTCGTCCTTGTCCGGGCAGCCACCCAGCTGCTCGAGGCCCGCGTCCCGGGGGCACTGGTCCGCGCGGTTCTTCACGCCATCGCCATCCGCGTCCAGCTCGGGGCAGAGCGCCACCGGGTACGACTGGCCCTCCACGCACACGGGCTTGTCCTCCGGCGCGAAGGCCACCCCCGCGAGCACGCGGACGGCGGGCGTGCCCACCGTGGTGCCGAAGCCCGGGCCGCCCATGGCGTACAGCTCCACGGGGCCCACCGGGGCGCGCACGCCGAGCAGGGCCTCCATCGACAGGGGGGAGCGCGCCAGGGGCGCCGTGCCCCGCAGGAGCAGTTCGCCCTTCACCTTCTTCACCAGCGGGCCGGTGACGTTGACGCCGCCGTTGAGCTCCACGCCCAGCTCATCCCGGGGCTGGCTCGTCCCGGAGGTGAGCACGTACGTCTTCGTGCGCACCAGCGCGCCCACGTCGGCGCCCACGCGCCACCCCGCGCCCAACTGCTTGCCCAGGCCCACGCGGGGCGTGAAGGTGAAGCCTTCATCCCGCGTCAGGGCCTCCGCGCTGCCCAGCGGGAGCGCGACGCCCAGGTGCAGGCCGAGGTCCAGCGCGTCCGCGTTCGCCTCGGACAGGAGCCGCGCGCGGCCCTGCACCCAGGGGGTGCCCAGCGCGAACGAGGAGGGGGCCGAGAGTCCCACGGAGCCCGGGTTGCCGGCCCACTGGCCCACGACGGGCACCTGCGCGCCGAGCTCGAGCCAGTCATGGAGCGCATACGCGCCGCTCAGGTGCCCCGTCACACGGTCGCTGACGATGACGGCGCTGCGCTTGCCGTTCTCCACCAGCACCAGGGGGTTGAGTTCCCAGTGTCCCGTCAGCGCGAGGCGGTAGCGGCCCTGCCGCAGCTGATCTCCCGTGGACAGCACCAGGCTGTCTCTCGCACCAGGGTTGAGTTGGAGCCGCTCGAGCTCGAATCCAGGAATGCTCGAGTCCTGGGCCAGTGCGCTCCAGGTCCCGAGCATGACGACGCCAGTGATACAGCGTTGCAACACACGAATGAACAAGGCCCCCTCCTCCACGACTCTCAATGGACCACGGGAGTTGGTGCTCCCGAGAGGGGGGTACAATACACGCGCCATACCAGCTCTGTTGGCTGATTCACGGAGCGGGGCCGGCTGGAGAATCGAGGCTTGCCGAGCCCAGGCCTCGCTTCAAACGGGCCGCGGACGTGTCGGTGGAAGGTCCTGACACGTCAGGGCCATGTCAATCACTCGGTGGAAGGCGCGCGATGGCGCATCACGCGCGCCCCTTGCCCGTCGTGGCGGAGGGCTTGCGCCCGGCGAGGGCGCGCGCGAGGAAGGGCGCGGTGCGGCTCTTCACCATGCGCGCCACCTGCGCGGGGGTTCCGGCGACGACCACCCGCCCTCCCTCGTCACCGGCGCCCGGGCCGATGTCGATGACCCAGTCGCTCTGCGCCACCACGCGCATGTCGTGCTCCACGAGGATGACGGTGTTGCCCTGCTCGACGAGCCCATTGAGCTGGGTGAGCAGCTTCTCGACGTCCGCGGGGTGCAGTCCCGTGGTGGGCTCATCCAGGACATAGAGCGTGTTGCCACGCTGCACCCGTTGGAGCTCCGTCGCGAGTTTGATCCGCTGGGCCTCGCCCCCGGACAGCTCGGTCGCGGGCTGGCCCAGGCGCAGGTAGCCGAGGCCCACGTCCCGCAGGACACTCAAGGCGCGTTGCACGTGGGGCTCGTCGGCGAAGAACGCGTGCGCTCCGTCCACCGTCATGCCCAACACGTCGGCGATGCTCTGGTCCTTGTATTTGATTTCCAGCGTCTTCGCGTTGTAGCGGGCGCCGTGGCAGGTGGGGCAGGGGGCGAACACATCGGGCAGGAAGATCAGCTCCACGCTGACGAAGCCCTCGCCCTCGCACGTCTCGCAGCGGCCCTTGGGGACGTTGAAGGAGAAGCGTCCCGCGTCATAGCGGCGGGAGCGGGCGGCCGGTGTCGCGGCGAAGAGCTTGCGGATGGTGTCGAAGAGCCCCGTGTACGTCGCCAGGTTGGAGCGCGGGGTGCGGCCGATGGGCTTCTGATCCACCCGCACCAGGCGCGTGACGCCTTCCATTCCCGAGGAGATCCGGCCGTCCACCGGCTCGACGGGGGTCCGCTCCAGCTCCTCGCCTTCCTCCTCCTCCGGGGGCGGCGCGTGGCCCAGTTGCGCCGAGACCAACTCCACCAGCACCTGGCTCACGAGGCTCGACTTGCCCGAGCCGGAGATCCCCGTCACCGTCGTGAACACGCCCAGCGGGAAGTCCACGTCGAGCCCGCGCAGGTTGTTGCGGCGGACTCCTTCCAGGCGCAGCCAGCCCCGGGGCGAGCGGGGTTCGCGTCCCGGCGTCTCGTCATGTCCGAGGAGATAGCGGCGCGTCTGGGATTGCTCGACACGCTCGAGCCCCTCGGGCGGACCGCTGTAGAGCACGTGGCCGCCCTGTTCGCCCGCCGCCGGTCCGACGTCGACGATCCAGTCCGCCTCGCGAATCACATCCACCTCGTGCTCGACCACGAAGAGGGAGTTGCCGGCGCTCTTCAGTTGTCCGAGCGCCTTGAGCAGCGCCTGGGTGTCCGCCGGATGAAGGCCCGCGGAGGGCTCGTCGAGCACGTACACCACACCGAACAACTGGGAGCGGATCTGCGTGGCGAGCCGCAGCCGCTGGAGTTCCCCAGGCGAGAGGGTGGGGGTGCTGCGATCGAGCGACAGGTAGCCGAGCCCGAGCTCGGTCAGCACCTGGATGCGCCCCAGGAGATCCCGGGCGAACCGCTCGGCGACGAGCGCCTTCTCCGGGTGTTCCCGCCGCAGCTTCGCCGTCCCCGGTGCCGTGCCCTCCACCGTCGGACGCAGCACCTCGGCGACACGGGTGAGCGGCAGCCGCGACAGTTCGCCGATGTCCAGGCCCGCGAAGGTGACGGAGAGCGCCTCGCGCCGCAGCCGCTTGCCCTCGCACTCGGGGCACTCGGTGCTCAAGAGGTAGCGCGCCACCCGCTTCTTGATGGACGCGCTCTCCGTGGTGGCGAAGGTCTGCAACACATAGCGGCGGGCGCTCGTGAACGTGCCCATGTAGCTGGGCGGCTCCTTGCGCTTGAGCGCCCGACGCGTCTCCGCCGGGGTGAAGCCGGCGTACACCGGGACGGTGGGCTGCTCCTCCGTGAAGAGGATCCACTCGCGCTCCTTCTGGGGCAGTTCGCGCCAGGGCCGGTCCACGTCGTAGCCGAGCGACACCAGGATGTCGCGCAGGTTCTGGCCGTGCCAGGCGGGGGGCCACGCGGCGATCGCCCGCTCGCGGATGGTGAGCGAGTCATCCGGCACCATGGAGCGCTCGGTGGCCTCGTAGATGCGCCCGAGCCCATGGCAGCGCGGACAGGCCCCCGCCGGCGTGTTGGGCGAGAACGCCTCCGCGGCGAGATGCTCCTGGTGGGGCGGGTAGTGTCCGGCGCGCGAGTAGAGCAGGCGCAGCGAGTTGGACAGCGTGGTGACACTGCCCACGGACGAGCGCGTCGTGGACGAGCCCCGCTGCTGCTGGAGCGCCACCGCCGGGGGCAGGCCCTCGATGGAGTCGACCTCGGGCACGCCCACCTGATCCATCAGCCGCCGCGCATAGGGGGCCACGGACTCGAAGTAGCGCCGCTGGGCCTCCGCGTAGAGCGTGCCGAACGCGAGCGACGACTTGCCCGAGCCCGACACGCCCGTGAAGACGACCAGCGCATCGCGCGGGATGTCGACGTCGACGCTCTTGAGGTTGTTCTCCCGGGCGCCACGGACCCGGACGACGCCCTTCACTCCACCGCCATCCGACATGCTGTCACTCACTGTTTCGGGGCTTCGGGCCGCGAGTCCTCGGGGGCATGGGCGCCGCCGAGCAGGCGCACGAGCGGCGCGGGAGCCCACCAGTTGAACTCACCCATGAGCCGCATCATCGCGGGGACGATGAGCACCCGCACGAGCGTGGCGTCCAGGGCCACGGCGATGGCCATGCCCACGCCCATGGCCTTCACCACCACCGCCTGGGCGAGCGAGAACGCCGCGAACACCGCGACCATGATGGCGGCGGCGCTGGTGATGAGGCCGCCCGTGCGCTCCAGGCCCTCGGCCACCGCGTGCGCGTTGTCGTGCGTGCGCAGCCACTCCTCGCGCATGCGCGTGAGCAGGAGGACCTCGTAGTCCATGGACAGGCCGAAGAGCGCGCAGAACAGGAGGATGGGCAGCGAGGGCTCGATGGCGCGCGGCTCGAACGCGAGCAGGCCGCTCAGGTGGCCCTCCTGGAAGATCCACACCAGCGCGCCGAACGAGCCCGCGATGGACAGCAGGTTCATCAAGAGCGCCTTGAGCGGGAGGATCACCGAGCGCAGCAGCACGAACAGCACCACGTAGGTGAGCCCCATGACGAAGAGCACCGCGTGGGGCGAGTGCCCGACGATGAAGGCCGCTCCGTCCACGTCCGCCGCCGTCTGGCCCCCTACGAGCAACCGCCCGTCTCCCACCACGCGCTCCTGGCGGATGGCGCGGACGACTTCACGGGCCTCGGCGCTCGCGGCCGCATGGGGCGTGAGCACCTGCATCACCGCGATGCTGCCCTTGGTGAAGGCCTCGAGCGCGAGATCGAACTCGGGCGGCCGGGCGGAGGGCTCCTCGGCCAGCGCCGCGTAGCGGTTGGCGCTGATGCCCGGCTCCAGGTCGACGATGCTCTCCACGCCCTCGACGCCGGGGAGTTTGGCCAGGCGGCGGCTCGTGGCGTACAGGGCGCGGGCGCGCTCCGGGGTGAAGGCCTCGCCCGAGGGGAACTGGACCGTCACCAGGATGCGCGTGGCGGCCTGCGAGGGGAACAGCTGCTTGAGGGCCTCGGCGCCGCGCCGGGCCTCCGTCTCGGCGGGCAGGGCGGTGATGTCCGTGGCGGCGAGCTGGAGCCGCTGGAAGGGAAGGCCGATGGCCACCAGGACGGTGAGCGTGGGCAGCAGCACGAGCCAGGGGTGCTTCATCACCCACATGGCCAGCCGGTGCCACAGTCCCTTGCTCTCGCCGAAGCGCGGAATGGGCAGGCGGCCCCAGTCCACCCGGGGGCCGAGCACCGACAGGAGCGCGGGAAGGAACGTGAGGGAGTAGAGCACCGCGAACGCCACCACGACGGCCCCGCCCAGGCCCATGGCGCTCAGGTACGAGCCTGGGTAGAAGAGCAGCCCCGACAGGCCCACCGCCACCGCGAGGCCGGAGAACGCCACCGCGCGGCCCGCCGTGTCCACCGTCTTCACCACCGCGGCCTCCACCGTGGCGCCGTGCTCGAGCTCGTCACGGAAGCGGCTCACGATGAAGAGCGAATAGTCGATCGCCACGCCCAGGCCGATGAGCGTCACGACGTTGATGGTGTACTGCGCCATGTCCGTCACGTGCGCGAGCAGCATCACGCCCGACACACCCGTCATCACCGCGAGCCCGCCCACGGCGATGGGCAGGAGCGCCGCGCCCAGGGTGCGGAACACGCGCAGCAGCACGATCAGCGCCAGGGGGAAGGAGATGAGCTCCGCCTTGAGCAGATCGTGCTCGAGCAGCCGATCCAACGCCTCCACGAAGGCGACCTTGCCCGTTACCACCACGCCGAGCTTGTCGCTGGTGAGCGCCCGGCGCACGGTGGGGAAGGCACGCGCCGCCTCGCGCTCGTCGCCCTTGAGCCGCACGAGCGCCAGCACGTCATGGCCGCTGGAGGAGATGAGCCGGCTGGCGAGCTGCTCGGGTGCGCCCTGGGGGGACACCACGGCGCTCACCTCGGGCAGCTTGCCCACGGGGCCGAGCACTTCCTCCAGCGCCTGGGTGAAGCGCGCATCGTCCGTCTTCCACTCGTCCGAGTGGAAGATGACGGCGAGCGTGGTGTCGTTGGACGCCGCGGAGATGCCCCGTGACAGCTCCGCCGCGTGTGCCGCTTCGGTCCCCTGGATCGTGCCGGTGCTCAGCTGTCCGCCGCGCAGGATGCCGAGCACCGCGAGGATGAGCACCCCCGCGGTGAGGAGGAAGACCACGCCGCGGTGGCGGTGAACCGCCCGGCCGAGCCAGGCGAAGACGGAGGGTTCCGAGGGCGTCATGGACGCGCTGTCTACCGCACTGGCGACAGGGCCCAGAGCGGAAACACGTCGAGGTAGTGATCGTAGTGGATGCCGCTCGTCTTATTGAACATCCCCGCGATGTGCTCCTCGGGGTAGCTGCCGTCCGGACGCTGCCGCTGCACGAGGAAGCCCAGGGCGCGCTGGACCTCGGGCGAGTCGCGCCGGCCCGCCTTGCTCAACGCGAGCACCGCCCACGACGTCATCACCGCCTGGCCCTGCTCGGCCTGCACGTAGCGCCGCTGCCGGCAGCTCTCGGGCGTCTCGCCCCAGCTCCCGTCCGCGTTCTGCTTGGAGATCAGGAAGTCGCAGGCGCGCTGGAGGGCCGGATGGCTCGGCGAGTACCCCGCGGCGACGAGGCCCCAGACGCCGAACCACGCCCCATACGTGAAGCAGATGCCCCAGCTTCCCTCCCACGAGCCGTCCGGCCGCTGGGCCCGCTCCACGTAGCGCGCCCCGCGCTTCATCGCCGTGTCGATCTCCTTCGCGCGCACCCCCGGCAAGCGCTCCCGGAAGCGCGCCAGCGCCTGCATGCAGGACGATGTGCACTCGACGTAGGACGGATCGATCATGATGTCCGAGAAGCAGTCGGACGGGTTGAGCAGCTCGAGCCACTTGGGACCGCGCGTGAGCTCGTACGTGGCCCAGCCGCCGTCCTCGTTCTGCATGGAGAGGAGCAGGTCCACCGCGTCCGTGAGCCGCTCCTGGGACAGGGGCGAGTCGACGAAGGGCTCGAGCGCGAGCGCCGCCTTGAGGCCCTCGGCGGTGCAGTCGCTGATGGGCCAGCCGTGGTCGCGCGTGGAGAAGGGCCAGCCGCCCTTGGAGCGGTGGCGGTAGTAGCGCTCGGCGTTGGGCGTGTCCTCACGCACCTGGCTGCGGTCGATGAAGTCGAAGGCCGAGCGCAGGAAGGGCAGGTTCTCCTGGATGCGGCCGCTGGCGACCACCGCCTGGGCGGCGAACGCCGTGTCCCAGAGCTCCGAGGAGTTGTAGCCATTCATCTTCACGCCGTCCGGCCCCTTCCACAGGTAGTCGGGGAGCTGGGCGAGGTGGGCCCGCAGCTCGGCGCCGCCGGGACGCTCGAAGTGCCACACCAGCACGTGCAAGAGCTTGTTCACCGGGCCGATGCAGATGTAGCGCGTGTTCTCGTCCTCCTGACGGATGTGATCCAACACGAAGGACAGGGCGCGCTCGCGCAGCCGCGTGGACGCCTGGGACTCGTAGAGGCCCATGAGATGGTTGGCCGCGAGCACGAGCGCCGAGCGCGGCACCTGCGAGTCGGTGGGCGACACGCGCGTGCGGTGGGCCGGCCAGTCGATCTGCTCATAGGGTGTCGGGTACAGCTCCCGGCGCAGCTGCTGGAGCAGGGGCGAGTCGGGGATGCGCGCCTTCTTGCCGTAGAGCCAGCTCATGGGCAGGTAGACCATGCGGCAGTGGCACCAGAAGCGCGAAGGGTGCATGGGAAGCGCCTCGGGCAGCAGCCACAGCTCGGGCAGGAGCGGATCCAACCCCTCGTACTCGTGCAGGCGGAGCACCGAGAGGAAGAACTTGCCCCAGGGCGCCGAGGTGAGCGCGCCTCCGTGCGCGAGGATCCACTGACGCGCGGACGTGGCGGCCGGGTCCTCCGCGCTCACGCCGAGCAGGCGCAGGGCCACGTAGCAGAGCGTGGAGGTGAAGACGTAGCTGGACGCCTCCACGTGCAGGCCGAAGCCGCCGTCCTTGTTCTGCACGCTCTTGAGGTAGCGCACCATGCCCTCGCGCGTGGCGGCGTCGAGCTCGAGTCCCACGGCGTGCGCGGTGCCCACGTACATGGGCAACATGAAGAGGGGGCCGCCGTAGTCGCCCTTGAGCGAGCCCTCCGGGGAGAGCAGCCCCGAGAGGTGCGTCATGGCGGCGGAGAGGGCGGAGTCGACCGTGCGCCGCGCGCCGGCATTGGATTCAGGAGCCATGTTGCGCATGTGCGTGTTCCTTCGGGTTACCCGGCCGAGAGGCGTTGGTGGTGGTTCGGTGCCTGGCGCCAGAGCTCCGCGTAGTGGGCCTGGAGCGTGGTGTCATCGGCGTGGTGGTTCATGCAATCGGTGATGAGCGTCTCCACCTCCGCGCGGGGAATCTTCACCGGTTGGCCCGCGACGAACATGGCGTCGTTGCCCCGGGCGAGCACGAGCGAGCGCGCCGCCATCCACAGCGGCAGCAGGCAGAAGAGCCGCAGCTGGGGCGCGGTGGCGGGGATGGCGAGCGCGTAGCGCAGCCCGTCGTCGAGGTTCCTCCGGGCGAGCTCGAAGAGCGGCGCGACGGTGGCATGTGCCCGGGTGCGCTGCGCGGGGTCCGTCAGCTCCGCCACGCCCATGCCGCCCGCGGCGCACAGGGCGCGGGGGATGAAGGACCAGCCCCGCTCCTCGCGGTCATCCGTCACGTCCTTGAGGATGTTGACGAGCTGGAGCCCGGTGCCGAAAGCCTCCGCGTGCAGGCGCATCGTCTGGGCCTGCTCCGGCGTCACCTCGCTGCCCAGCTCCTCCAGGAACAGCTCCGTCGTCAGATGGCCCACGGTGCCCGCCACGAAGTAGCAGTAGCGCTCCAGGTCGGACACCGTGTGCAGCGCCACGAGGCCGTCGGCGCCGCGCTCCCGGTGGGCGTAGATGGCCATGCCGCGCGCCATCTCCGACGTCCAGCGCGCCAGGCTCGCCTGGATGTTCTCCGGCAGCGTGTGGAAGACGCGCATGACGGTGGGCAGGGCGCGCGACAGGGCCAGCTCGGCGTCCTGGCCTGGAATGGGCTTGAACGCCTCGGTGAAGGCCTCCGGCTCCTTGTGGCCGCGCAGCACGTCCAGGAAGCACGCGAAGAGCGGCTCCTTGGCGGCGAGCGGCACGGACGGGTGGTCCTCGATGGTGTCGGCGACGCGGCACAGCAGGTAGCCCAGCGTCATGGCCACCTCGAGGTTGCCGGGCAGCAGCGCGATGGGCCGCGCGAAGGTGCGCGACACCTCGCCGAGGCTCTCCTTGCAGAAGATCCAATCCGCCTCGGAGCGGCCGGAGGGCACCGACGGAGCGGAGGCCGCGCGGCGCAGGGGCTCGGGCCGCTCGCGCCGCAGGACTTCGTGGAGCGCGAGCGCATCGAGGCTCTCCGCGCACTCCTCCCAGGGCGCGACCTGGGACGGGCCGCGCGCCTCGTCGTGGAGGCCCTCGGCGAGCGCCGTCGCCAGCAGGGCCTCCGCGGCCTCCATCGCCTCGGGGTAGGGGGCGCGCACGGAGATCAGGGCCTGGAGCGCGATCGCCGTGAGCCACCGGCGCTCGGCGTCCCCCTGGACGGGGATGCCTTCCGTGAAGGCACCGTCCTCCGCCTGCCGCTCGACGAGCCAGCGCGCCGCGCGGCGCAGCCGGGAGTGGGTGGTGGGCCCCTTGGCGGCGAGCAGGGCCTCCATGGCCCACGCCGTGGCGGCGATGCGGCCCTCGGACCCGAGGGGGGCCCAGGAGCCGTCGGGCGACTGCGTCTCGCTCAGCCAGCGGGCCGCGCGCTCGAGCGCGGGAGTGATGCGCGCGTCGAACATTCCGGGCTGGCGGCGCTGGATGATCTTCAACGCCTCGCAGGCCAGGGCGGTGGCGCGCAGATCCCCCACACCCCGGCCGCCCGCGCGCGTCCTGTCGAAGGCCCGGGCCGCGAAGCCACCGGCCACCGTCTGGCACCCGAGCAACGCATCCACGCCCTCGGAGATGCCCACGATGGGCTCCTGCACCCAGGTGGAGCCGCCCAGCAGCAGGTGGAAGAGTCCGGCGAGGTCCGCCGTGGCGAGGGAGGGAGGCCGGGCGCCCGGAGCCTCGTGCTCCTCGAGCTCGAGCAGGCGTCGCAGGCCCTCGTGCGCGAGGTGGCGGCGCCACAGGCTCATGCGCGCCGCGATGCCCGCGCGCATGTCGGTGCGGGTGATGGCGCGCATGATGCGGATCGCCCCCGTGCGCAGCACGTCATCCGGCCGCTGCTTGAGCTGCGTGGCGAACGACTCCAGCTCCCGGAGGAGGAAGTCCGTCGCCTGCTCCATGACCGGTGCGAGCGGCGGAGGCGTGGCCTGGCGGCGCCGGGAGGACTCGCCCTCCTCCGTCTCGCTCCGAGGCACGTCCCGCACGGGGATGAACTCCTTGAGCAGGGGAATGGGGTGGGTCGGGGTGCCACGTCCGCGGTAGCGCTGATGCAACCCGCCCGGCACGAGGCTGGCGGCGGGCCACTGCATCCACTCGCCATACGCGGCCAGCTCGGCGGACACGCTCTTGAGCCCGCCCCGGCGCAGCGCCGAGCGCGCCGTGCTGTTCATGGCCTCCGCGGCGATGCGCATGAAGATGCCGCCGAAGCTCGACGTGCGCTCCTCCTGGCCGCAGAGGATGCGCATCGTCTGGCCGCGCGCCTCGGCGTTCTCGCGCAGCACGTCGAACATGGCCTCGCGCACGCCGGTGGCGCTCGGATCCTCGCGCCGGAAGCAGTGGTAGAGCGCGCTGGCGAGCAACTCCGGCACATAGCCGCGGCGCTCCTCGGCGTAGCGCTCGAGGTCCTCGTGCGCCGCCACGCTGCGCGCGTCGAGGAAGCCCATGCTCAGGCCGATGGCGGTCATCGGGTGCACGTGGCCGAGCGCGTCGCCCACGAGCGCGACGTGGCCCCGGCCGAACTCCGAGCGCGGGCGGAAGCGGTTGGCGGCCCAGGTGACGGGGCCCTCGGCGAGCGCGCGCCGGAAGGCGGGCAGCAGCGCGGGAGGCAACACCGGGCTGAAGGCATCCCAGAGGAAGGTGGGGTTGCGCTGGGCCGCGCCGTAGCGCAGGGGCACGTCCAGGCAGCCCCGCACCCGGTCGGGGCCGATCCGGTAGAGGAGCGCCGGTCCGGGACCGCCGAGCAGCACGTGCCCGAAGCCCTCGAAGGGCAGCTCCAGTCCGCGCAGCTCCACCGAGGCCATGTAGGAGAGCAGCGTGCTGTTCTCCTCCAGGCCGAGCTGCCGGCGCACCACGGACGCCCGTCCGTCCGCCCCGATGATGCGCGCCGCGGTGAGCTCCACCTGGGCGCCCCGCTCCCGGTCATCCACGCGCAGCACGTGCCCTTCCAGGCCCGCCAGCCGCGCGTACGGCACCAGCTCCACGCCCGCCAGGCCCGCGGCCTCCTCGCGCAGGCCCTCGACCAGGGTGTCATGGGCACACGTGAGCGCCACGCCCTGGGGGTAGGCCATCTCGATGGGCGCGCTGCCATCGTCCGGGAAGATCTTGAAGCCGAAGCTCGTGCGGGCGTGGGCCCAGTCCGAGCGGCGGATGCGCAGCGAGTCGAGCACGCCGACCCCCGGGGGGTGGATGAACTCGCCCGCGAAGCGTCGGCACGCTTGCGGATTGGCCTCGAGCACGAGCACCCGCGCGCCCCGGTGGGCGAAGGCGATGGCGGAGACCAGCCCCGCGGGCCCTCCGCCGATGACCGCCACGTCGTAGTGCTTTCGTGTGAATCTCATCGTCGCAATCCGTTCCATGCCGCGCGTGGCGGCGTCATCAAGAGGGGAGAAGCCGAGGCGAGTCGGCTCAGCCGGGGGGCGGACCCACGAGGCGTCGGGCGCTCACGTGTCGGGAGGACGCTGGCACCACTCGCGAGGCCAGGAGCCGAGACCCGAGCCATGGCGAATGCCGACCCGGCCGAACCGGCACTCGCACTCATGACTGGCCTCATGGACAGGCTCCTGAACGGGCGAAAGGACTCCAGGTCGCGTCCTGTAGCAAACCGCGTGGTGGATCGCGAGGCCATCGACAGCCGTCCAAGTTCCCGAGAAACGAGGAGACCCGAGGGGTGATGCACGCCTGTCACCCGGGCTCTTCGCGGTCAGTCCGTTGACTTCCGCGTCAGCCCCGCGGGCCCGCGTGCCTCCCGGCGGAGCAGGAGGGCGGGGGCCTCGCGTGGGCGCGCCTTGCCAGCACCTCTCGACGCTCTACCCTGAATTGGGAGGGCCGTGGCGCAGCGTCGCGCGACCCTGTTCGGAAAGGAGAAACATCATGTCTGATCTTCCCGTGCGTCGAGGCAGTGGGACTTCGTCCCTCGGCCGATGGCCCCGGACGGCCGATCCCTTCGAGCAGATGAAGGAATTGATGGGATTCGATCCGTTCGACCAGGTGGAGCGCCTGCTGGGGACCGACCGGTCGTGGAGCTTCAACCCAGCCTTCGAGGTGAAGGAGACGAAGGACTCGTACATCTTCAAGGCGGATCTTCCCGGAATCAGGGATGAGGACCTGGAGATCTCCCTCACCGGAGACCGGCTCACCATCAGCGGCAAGCGAGAGAACGAGAAGAAGGAGGAATCCGACCGTTTCTACGCCTATGAGCGCAGCTTCGGCTCCTTCAGCCGTTCGTTCACCCTGCCGGAAGGGGTGGACGCGGAGCACTGCATCGCGGACCTGAAGGACGGCGTGCTCAACCTGCGGCTGCCCAAGGTGCCCGAGGTGCAGCCCAAGCGCATCGAGGTGAGCAGCGGTTCGAAGGACAAGGGCCACGTGAAGGCCTGAAGCCGCGAGGGGAGGCGGGTCCACGCTTCCCGCCTCCCGGTATCGCCGCTGGACTTCTTCCTGGCTCGTGGATAGAGCCCGGACACTCTCCGGGCCCCCTCCATGAGCCTCTCTCCGCCTGTCACCACCCCTTCCCACGTTATCCCCGCCCTGCGTGAGCTTGGCTATGCCGTGCTCGACCGGGCCGGCCTGTGTGAACACGTGGGAACTTCGGCCGCCGTGCTCGAGGCCCTGCGTCCGACCTGGAACGATCTGCCGCCCGACGCCTACCTGCGCGACGGGGGGCGCTATCGCTCGCGCCGGCATTCGTGCTTCGTCGTCGAGGGCGAGGCCGTCACCCAGGTGCCCCACCGCGCGCACTGGCAGCCGGTCGAATACAACGCGCTGCACGGCGGGCTGGAGCGCTGGTTCGAGCCGATGACGCCGGCCGTGGTCGCGCAGCCCGTCTGGCCTCGCCTGTTGAGCCGGCTCGCCGTGTATTGCTCCGAGCTGCGGGGGGCGCGGCCCTGGTTCATCGAGGCGCACCAATTCCGCATCGACACGACGGATGGCATTGGCCGGCCGACGCCCGAGGGGGCGCATCGGGATGGCGTGGACTTCGTCGCCGTGATGCTCATCGGGCGCGAGGGCATCAAGGGCGGCGAGACGCGGGTGTTCGAGGCCCAGGGCCCCCACGGCATCCGCTTCACGCTGACCGAGCCCTGGTCGGTGCTCCTGCTGGATGACGAGCGCGTCATCCACGAGAGCACGCCCATCCAACCGCTGTCCGGGCAGGGGCACCGCGACACGCTGGTGCTGACCTTCCGCGCCAACGGCTTCCAGGGCCCCTCCGCGCCGTAGCGCCCGCGAAGCGAGGCGCCGGGCGAGCGCTCGCGTCCCGCGAGAAACGAGCGGCTGAACCCCCATGCTCTTATGTAGGCGGTGCACGGGTGCGCCCAGGCCCCCGTGAGGAGATCGACCATGTTCCTCATCGAGACCGAGAAAGACTTGTTGCAGGCCTTCCGCCCCCGTGACCGGGAGAAGGTCGAGCTGCCCAAGGACCTCCGCTTCCCGCTGTTCGTGCGGGACTACTTCGCGTGGGTGGAGCCCGCGGGGACCCGGGTCTTCCTGGTGTGCCCCTCGCCGCAGGGCAAGCGCCCCATGGGTATCGCCTTCCGCCGCGACTCGCACGGAGGCCCCGCGCCCTCGCAGATGTGCGACTGGTGCCACTCCTACGGCTCGTCCAACGAGATCGGGCTGCTCACCACGGACGTCAATTCCAAGCGCCGGGTGGGCGTCAACCTCTGCCAGGACCTGCGCTGCAAGGAGAAGCTGGAGTCGGCGGCGGACCTGTCCGGCCGTCACTTCCGCGACGTCATGCCCCCGCTGATGGAGCGCATGCAGCGCTTCGCCCGCGAGGCGCTGCGCATCGAGTCCGTGCCGGAGCAGTGAGCCCCGCACTTCAGCAGCGTACTCCCGCGGCGAGCCCGTGACGGCGGCTGGTGGTTCAACCGAGTTCAGCTTGCGTCTGACGGATTTCCCGCCACAGCGCCTCGGGCGCGTTCTGCCGGATGTGCTCGAGCACGCGCCCGATAGGGACGCCCACATTGACCCAGGCCGTGCTCTTCCCCTGGAAGTTGACGTTCTCCACGTTGACCGATGACCGATGCAGGGCCACGACCCGCCACGTGTCGTCGAGCACGGGAGCGCCAGAGGAGCCCTGCTGCGTGTCCGTGAAGTAGCGAAGCTCGGTGGGGGAGTTCGCGGTGACGAGGTTGTTCCTACAGGCGATCTTCTTCTCCTGCCCGAGCGGGTGTTGGATGATGTTCACCGGCGTTCCCACTGCCACCAGGCCCGCCTTCACCGCGAGCGGCCGGCGGGATTGCCTCCGCGCGAGCCTCAGCACCGCGTAATCGAGACCTGGATCGCAGCTCTCCAGCTTCGCGACCGCGACCGACTCCGGCACCTGGGTCTTGGAGTCAAAGTCGAACCCAAGTCTCGCGTTCGCCGCCTGCAGCTCGAGGTCAGCGCGTGCCGCGGCGGCTTCCCCCTCCTGCCGCGCGTTGATGACGTGGTGGTTGGTGATGGCCAGCTCGGGAGTGAGCAGCCAGGCGGTCCCCTGGGAGAGGTACTCTCCTCCACTGGCGAGCATGCGGCGGGCGCCTCCGTCGTAGCGGGGCACCGTCACCAGGGTCACGGCCGCGCCAGCCGCAACCGCTCCCGTGAAGAAACCGAACGACACCATGTCGTCCTGGTGGATGATCCGCTCCTTGCGCTCCGGGACATTCTCCAGCTCGATGGGCGGAGCACCCGATGAGCGCTGCGATACGACGGAGAGCGCTTGGGCGAAGACCTTTGCGTCCTCTACCGGCCCCGCTACGGCCAGCGCGCTCTTCAACCAGGCCGCGAGTGGCACGGAGCCATCCGTCAGGCGCTCGGTGTGATTGAGCCGGTTGAGGGTATTGAGCAGCATCGTCGAAGGCGAAAGGCCTAGTGTCTGGATGCTCCCCGCGAACTGGGGGTTGAGGCTGCTCAGCAGTGTCATCTGGGTCATCGGGTTGCCGAGCCCCATCCGGAGGGCCACGGTCGTGAGCTCGAGGAGCTCGTCCTGCTTCAGGTATCTGAATTCCACGCGTCCCCCAGAGAGGCTCACTTCGACGATGTCTCACGAAAAGGGGGCTGTGCCCAGCTCGAGGCTCCCACGCTCGACGAAGGCCAAGGTGAGCATCGCGGGTAGATCGGCTGGGCAGTCCTGGGACTCCAAGATTTCGGCCAGGAATCGTTCGGCTTCAGCCGGGCGGTACCAAACGGCCTGTACGTGGGGCCATCCCGCGTGCCTGAGATGCCGTGCGATGTCATCGCCGATGCGCGAGAGCATGAAGCCGTCATCTCCGAACCCCAAGTTCTTGAGCCCCCACCTCAACAACTCGGGATGAGCCGAGGCCACCAGCCCGATTCCCAGCCGCGCGAGCCGCGGATGCCGATAGGCGACCTCGTCAGGGTTCGCGGCCAGCAGCGCGGCAAGTGAGTCCCTTCGCTCGTACCATTGTTCCGGAGTCGTGGCATCGAGCTGGGCGCGGCGGGTGAGCGCCTGCAGCCATCCGCCGAATTGTCTCGTGCGCTGTGCGAGCCGAGCGACCTGAAGAAGACTCGTCTCCGCGAGCCCGATGTCGCCCATGCGGCTGGCCAGTTCCGCGCGAATCAGAAGCATCGGGGTTCTCATGCCGGCATCGTCCGACTCCCCCGTTCCTCCCAGGGCCGCCTCGATCGCCTCCATCGCCACGCGTCCGGGAGACCTGCCCTCGAGTGCTCTCTGGAAGATCGTCCCTTCACCGTTCGTCTTTTGGAAGGGTTCGTAGGCTTGGGCAATCCAGCCGGGCACCCCCTCATCCCGCTCCGAGGTCTCCTCGATCACCCTCGCCGAGCGCCTCGCGCGAGCAGTGCGTTCAGGATCCTCGGGAAGCCCCTCGAGCACGAAGATCCGTGCGACCCAGGCTCCGAGCTCCGAAGGGCAGTGCCTCGCCTGGAGGACTTCCACCAAGAAATCCTCGACCGCACCCGCCTCGAACGCGCTCGGCGCCAAGGGCCACCCTGTACGGCGCAGCAGGCTGAGCACATCTCGTACATCGGGAGCCGAGGACTGAACCTCGCCGAATCCCACGACCTCGAGGCCTCGAACCAGCAGTTCGAGTTGACTGCCCGCCACCAGACCGAAGGCCAACCTCGCGAGCCGATCGTGTCGGACCAGGAGTTCGTGTGATGTACTCGTGAGGAAGGCTTGCAGGGCACCTGCCCGTTCGCGCCACTGTTCTGGGCTCACCGCGCCGCTCCACACGCGCGCGACGAGCGCCCGCAGTACGAGCTCCTCCCGCCCGCTCCTCCGCGCGATCTGCTCGGCATGATCCAGGCTTTCATTCGCGGACTCGTGCTGCCGCAGAGTGGTGGCCAGCTCGGCACGGAGCAGGAGCAACGGTAGCGAAGAGGCTCCCGCCATCGGGGTCGCGGCGGCCAATCCCTTCTCCACCACCTCGAGCGCCTCAGCCACCTTCCCGAGCCGTTGAAGCACCTGGGCTTCCAGCTCGTAGAGCGGACTCCCGGAAGTGCGCTCCTCGCGAGCTCCCAGCACCCGGAGCGCCAGATGGGCCTCGCCGCGTTCCAGCATCCCCCGCACGCGCGACGCCGCATTGCGCTCCCAATCCGCCAGCTCCGCCTCCTTCCACATGCGTGACGGCAGCTCCAACCCCAAACGCGAGGCCAGGAACGGTCTGGCTGTTGGCGGCAGTTCCTCCAACGCATTGCCCAGGTACGGTTCGACCCCTGGCATCCAGCGCTCCTCCACCTCGTGGGGCGGCGCTCCCATCGAGAGGCGGTGGTAGATTTCCTCCGCCCGGCTGAGCGGATCCGTGTTGCCTTCGTAGTAGCGAACCGCCGCCTCGTGGATTTGCTGGACCTGAACGGGTTTCTCGGCCTTGAGCGCCTCCAGCATCACCCGCCGGACGTCGGTCCGGTGGTGCAGTGATTGATCCGCCGCGACGAAGACGAGCGACACCTCCCGCTTGAACTCCTCGAAGAGCCCCTCCGCATCTCCGCTCCCGTCCACGCGTAGCTCGCAGGGGCCGGCGAGGACCCTGGAGATGATCTCCGGGGTGACGCGCCGTACCACCAGGCCAGGATGGGCGAGCTTCCGTATCCTCGGATCATGGATGTGCCCCAGGATGCGCTGGTAGAGCTGTCCTTGAATCACTGCCTCTCGCGCGCTGAAGAAGAAGAGCCTGCGCGTCTTGAGGCCCTCGATACCACCGCGGCCGGCGCCCTCCCGCTTCACCACATCCGCCGCCAACTTGAGCGTCAGCGGATTCCCACCGAGCTGCTTCACGAGATCGTCGATTGCCTCCGCATCCTCCACGCCACTCAAGCGCAGCAGCTCCCGGGATGCTTGAGGATCGAGCTCCGTCAACGGCAGTTCGTCGACTCGCAGGGTTTCTGTCGGAGCCCGGCCGCAGATCACCGTGCGCAGCTCGGGGCAGCTCTGCTGGAGCAACAGCAGGAAGAGCGACAAGGTCTCGACATGACCGATGCCCTTGAACTGCACCTCCTCGTACGTGTCGAGCACGAGCAGGACGCGAGGCAATCTCCTGGGGGATTGGCTCCGAAGCATCGTCGCCAGAATGACGCTCAGGGTCTCGGTCAGGACCTGCCAATGTGGCCAGAGCGTGGTTCCGGGTTGCACCGCATCCGGGTGGGGCAGTGGGGGGGCTTCATCCCCCGGCGACTCCAGACGATCCAGCAGGGCGGACAGCGACCTGGCTGTTGGCGTGCGCTCCTCCTCCGCCAGGCGCCGCCATTGATACGCCCGCCCCGAGGTGACGCCCTCACAGAGACGACGAAACCGCGCGAACTCCTTCATCTCCGGACGCTGGAGACGCAGCTGCCGAGCGATTTCCACGAGCAACGTGGCCGGATTATCGGTCAAGAGCGTCGGATCATCGAAATCGAGATAGACGAATGGGATCGGCTCCTCGGCTTCAGCGTGCTCGAGAATGAAGCGGGCCAGGAGGGTGGATTTGCCCATTCCCCCCGGGCCATGGATGAGGAGCGGCTTGCGGGAAAAAGCGCCGAACGCCTCCAGCAGGGACCGCCGGACTGTTTCCGACGCGGAGACATCAACGACCCCCACGTAATCCCGGAGCTTCTGCAACTCGGCACCGCGGCCACAAAATCGCTGCCCCGCGAGATACTGGAATGGCGCCATGAACTGGAGCCACTCCAGGCGACGCTGGACCTGCTCGGGGCCGGGCAGCTCTGGCACCAGCGCCCGGAACCAGTGCACCACTTGAAGCGTGCAGCCCAGTTCCTCCAGTCCCTGCTGCTCGAGAGGCCGGGCCGTGCCCTTCAGCCAGTCCGAGATCATCCGCTGGAGGAGATCTGGCTCCCTGGGCGGATTCACCGCGAGTGCGCGCAACAGCTCCGAGCGCGAGCCGAGACGCGCGATGGCCACCTGGCGAACGCCCTGGCGCAGCGTCCACCGCGTCCTGCCACCGGGAGTCGTCACCGCCTCGCAGTCGGCCATGAGGTGCCGCAGCGCCTCCTCCCGGACCTCCTGGGCGCGGAGTGGCCGGAGCGTGGTGGGCTCGAACGTCGAGAGGACGCAGGCCGCCATGCGGTACTCCCAGCGCAGGGGTTCCACCTCCTCCGCCTGGACCAGGGCGGTGGGAGGCTTCAGCTTCGCGAGCCGCTGCTCCACTTCCTCCAGGGTGAGCTTGCGATCAGCGGAGTGCATCGGAGACCTCCCGGACCGCGATGAAAACCTGGGACAGCCAGCCTGGCTCCGTGGGCAGCAGCGTCACGCGCTGAAGCACTTCCGTCACCGCGCGCTGGATGATGACGGCGTCCTGCCCGGGCAGGAGTCGCTGGAAGTACTCCGTGATGTGCAGCGGCTCGATGGCGAGCAGTTCCTCGGTGACCACGGGACAAGGTGCCAGCAGCCGTGGATCGTAGTCGAACAGGAGGAGACGGCCATCTGTCTGGTTGAGCGCCTGCGAGATGTGGTGCGCCAGATTCTGGATGAGGGCCTGAGTGCCTGGAGGTGCGTCCCGGAACCCGTCGAGCACCAGCCAGAACGGCAGTCCCGGGCGGTTGAGCGTGGAGAGGATCCAGATGCACAGCTCCTGAGCCCAGCGCTTCTCCTGGGACCGCTGTGGCGGCATGGTGGACAACTGTCCCTTGGCGAGCTGGACGAGATCCCGCGCCACGTCGCCCAGCGTGTAGGTCTCCGCGAGCCCCTTCTCGGCCGCGTACGCGAACGTGACGAAGGAGGGCATGGTGTCATTGAGGTGGCTGACGAACCAGCTCGAGTAGGACTTGCCGCTCTGCGCGGGGCCGTTCACCACCAACACCCTCGGCCCGGCCACACGCTCCACGAACTGGCGCAGCACGACGCGGAGCCGTGCCCGATCAAGGAAGGGCCCGACGTGCAGTTGGCACCTGGCATAGGGATCGTCCGCCGTCTGCTCCGCCTTGCGGGCCTCCAGCTCGGCCCGGATCTGTTGCAGCTCGGGGTAGACGGAGAAGTCGGGCAGCCGCAACAACCGCAGGATGGCGGGCTCTCGCGGTGCGAGACCTTCCTCGTCGAAGAACCGAAGCAGCGCGTGGATGTATTCGTGGACCGAGTTCTTGATGCCGATCCTGCTGCGCACCGTCAGTCCCAGCCAGATTCCGATGGTGTCCGCGGCATGCTGGCCACTGAGGAGTTGGTCGAGCCGCGAGAACAGAGCGCTGGTCTGAGCCGAGGAGAGGAGCATCTGGGCCTCGTGCGACCATACCGCGTCCGCCATGCGCGAGCTAGCGGACCCCCAGCGTGTCGGGGGAGGATGGGGCTACCCGCTCCATCACCCAGGCCTCGACCCATGCCCTACGTCTGTGGAAGCTGCAGGACCGACCTCACCCATCTCGTGACGGAGAAGCAGACCGAGGAGGGCATCATGGTCTTCGAGGGGTTCACGCCAGGCGCGAGCGAGCCGACACCCGCTCCGAAGTTCCAGAGCGTGAGCTTCAAATGTACCAACACGCCCAACTGCGGCAGGCTCAACGCCTTCGAGATCGCGGCGAAGGACGCCAACGACACGGTTCTTGGCCGAATCCTGGATGAGGAAGAAAGCCAGACGTACACGCAGCTGCGGACCTACGTGACCCCCAAGGAGACCGGAGAACGGATCGACAAGTACGTGTCCTGGCTCTTCGGCGGCGCGGGGACCCTGAGCACGCTCCTGGCTCTCTTCAACAGCGTCATCCCCTTCACCCCCGCGGGCAAGGTCCTCCTCACGATCTCCATCGTCTTGATGGTCGCGTGCCTGCTTGCCGCCGCGAGCGCCTCGACCCTGACCGCCAAGAAGATCAATCCGAACAACCTCAAGGCCCTCATGGCGCATGTCGTCGAGCGCCGCGGCAAGCAGGGCTCGCAGCTCTGGCTGGCCACGTTGTTCTTCGCGGGAGCGATCCTCGTGTTGGGGCTCATCCCCGCCTTGAACCTGATGACCCAGGAGAGCAAGCACCCGCGGCTCCAGGCCGGCTACGCGTATGACTCGAATCGCCTGACCGCCACCTTGAACGCGTCGGGACTCGATCCATTCGAGGTGATCGAACTCCAGATCTTCGCTCGGAATGACCCGAACGCGGTGGTGGCCCGCGGGCGCTCGGCCGCGGGAGCCTCGGGTGAGGCCCAGCTCAACCTCACGCTGGACCGCGGGGACCAGGTCCGCCCACTGGCGATGAAGAGCTGGAGGTCGCACGATGGGAAGATGGAGGATGAGCAGCTCACCGCGCTCGAAATCCCCGCCCCCTCCATCGCGGAGCAGGTCACCTACAGCCTCGAGAATGGCAAGCTGCGGCTCGGCCTCGCGGTGACCAACCTCGCCGCACCCAGAACCTACGTGCTCGAGGTCTCGCGAGAAGGCAAGAACGCACCGCACGTGCTGGCTCAGACCCGCCTCGTTCTCGGTTCCACCGTCTCGACAGGTGAGTTGAAGCTCGAGAAGGACGTCGATCTGGCATCAGGAGCCCTCTCCCTCGTCGTCGCTCGAGAGGAGGGAAGCAACCTCGTGAGCATCTTCAACCGCAAGCTCACGGACAGCGTCCTGCAGGTCTCGCAAGCGCCGCTCGTGAACGGGGCGGCGAACTGATGAAGTCCGCGTCCGCGCACACGGAGAGGACCATGCTCGGAGGCAAGGCACGGCAGACCCGCCGCGCTGGGCATCCGCGGGGACCCGCGGGTTCATCGTTCACCTATACGCTATGCGCATGCGCGCCTCGCAACGGCGTCAGGGGTTCGTTGTAAACGACGGCCGTCGCATCGACTGTCGGAGAGACTCCATGAACGTCACGAAGAACATGCAGTGGTGGGTGTTGTGGGGCGTGGTCGCGGGTTCCGTGCCCGGCTGCGGTGGGAAGCCACCGGCCACGCCCGTTCCGCCGGAGCAGGAGCGGGTCGTGCTGCGCGTCCCGCTCTACTCGTGGATTCCCGACGCCGCGGGGGACAAGTTCCAGGCCCTGTCCGCGCGCATCGAGGCCGAGTTCGAGGCCGAGCACCCGGAGGTGGACCTGGACGTCAATCCCTCCTGCTTCAAGGATGACCTCTATGAGCCCTCCGAGCTCGCGCGCTCGCTCCGGGGAGAAGGGGAGTGCCCCTATGACGTCGTCGAGGTGGACACATCCCTGCTCGGCGAGCTCGTGGGCACCGGCGCCGTGCGGCCCTGGTCCGCGCTCCCCGAGGGCCCTCGCTGGCACTCCGCGGGCGTGTCCGCCTCCACGTTCGAGGGCAAGCTCTACGGCGTGCCGCACTGGCAATGCTCCCACTACATCATCTCCCGCGACGAGGCCGTGAGCCGCGCGCATACGGTGGATGAGCTGGTCCAGGCCCTCGCGGCGCTCAACACCCCCGCCATGGATCTCTCGGCCAACCTCCTGGGGAGCTGGAACCTGCCCTCGCTCTACCTCGATGCCTGGGCGGACACCAACGGCCCCGACCACGTGCAGTCCGCCGTGACCACCGAGCACTACGACACGGACGTGCTCGCCGGCATGAAGAAGCTCGCCAGCGCCTGCGCCACCGCCGAGGGCAACCCCTGCATCGACGGCACGTACGACGCCGAGGCGAACCTCGACGTGCCCGATGTGCTCCTCGCCGAGGGCCGCGCCGACGCCACCCTGGGCTTCTCCGAGCGGCTGCACGGCATCCTCAAGAAGCTGCCCTCGGCGGAGAGCCGCGCCGCGCTGCGCATCTCCCCCGCGCCCCTGGGCCTGGGCAATCAACCCCTGCTCTTCACCGACTCGTTCTTCCTGGGCGAGCGCTGCACCGGTGCGTGCGAGCAGGCCGCCCAGGCCTTCGTCGCGTACATGACCCGCACGAGCACCTACCAGTGGATCGTCCTCGGCGAGGACGCGCCCGCAGAGGGCCGGGTGCCGCGCTACCTCATGCCCGCCAACCTGGACGTGTATGAGCTGCCCGGCGTGAAGGCCGATCCCTTCTACCCCGTCATCAGGGCCGCCACCGCCACCGGCGCGCCCTTTCCCAACGCGGGCCTGCTGAACATCCGCAAGTCCATGCGCGACGCCATCCTCGGCGCGCTCCAGTAGCGGCCGCGGCTCACAGCAGGGGCGCGAGCGGATCCACCCCCAGCAGCACGCCGCCAATGGACTCGAGGACCACCGAGCTCACCATGGCGTGCTGCGTGGCCACGTGGATGTCGCGCATGCAGCGCTGCAGCGGGGAGGAGTGGTGGACGGACACGCCTCCGCCCGCCTCGTACATGGCATCCACCACGCGCGCCGCGCTGCGCATGGCATGGGCATAGGACAGCCGCAGCTCCGCCCGGTGGCGCACCGTCAGCTCCCGACGTGCACCCGCCTCGAAGGTGGCGTTCACCGTCTCCATCAGCAGGGCCCGCGCGGCGCGCAGCGTGGCCTCGGCCTCGGCGAAGGAGTGCTGCACCACGCCGCGCGTGGCCAGCAGGCGCCCCGTGGGCATGAGCTTCTTGGTCTGCGCCAGCGCCGCCAGCTCGTCGAGCGCCCGGCGGGCGATGCCCAGCCCCACCGCCGGCAGGCCCACCCCCAACAGCCCCAGCGCCGGAAAGGCATAGAGGGGTCGGTCCAGGCGCGGGCGCTCGGTGATGAGGGAGAAGGCGCGCTCGGCGGGCACGAAGATGTCCTGGACCGAGATGTCTCCGCTGCCCGTGCCGCTCAGGCCCATGGCGTTCCAGGTGTCGTGCAGGGTCGCGTCCGAGGCGGGAAAGCAGAACGTGCGGATCTCGGGCATGCCCTCGCGCACCATGCGGGGCGCTCCGTCCTTCGTCACCACCGCGCCACCCGTCAGCCAGCGGCAGTTCTGGCTCCCGCTCGCCCAGGACCAGCGGCCCGTGAGGCGGTAGCCCCCCTCGACGAGCTCGGCGCGTCCCGTCGGCGCGGCCACGCCTCCGATGATGACGTCCGGCGAACTGAAGATGGTGCGCGCCGCGGACTCGGGCACCCAGGCGGCGACCATCGCGGTACACGCGCCGATCATCACGTTCCAGCCCACCGAGCCATCCGCCCGGGACAGCTCCTCCACGATCTCGATGATCCGCGCGGGGTGCAGCTCCAGGCCGCCATAGGCCTCGGGCAGCACCATGCGGAAGAACCCGGCATCGGCCAGCTCCCGCGCGAGCGCCGCGGGCAGCCGGCGGGCGGCTTCGATCTCCTCGGAACGGGCGGACAGCTCGGGCGCGAGGCGCCGGGCTTCGGCCAGCAGGGGATGCTCGGAGGAGGTCTTCACGGCGGGCGGGGATGCGGTCGTCATCCCGGGAGTCTACGGGGCGCGGCCCGGAAGGAGCCAGCGACGGGGTCCGGCCTCAGCGCGCCTTCACCCAGGTGCCATGGAAGGTGAAGGGGAAGGCGTGATCCAACCAGGCCCGGCCCACCGCTCCCGCCTCGGGCGCCTTCGCGTCCAGCACCGCCACGTACGTCTGGTCGCTCGTGGCATCGTAGGTCTGCACCAGCAGCCAGCCATCGTCCTCGCTCGAGCCCCCGGCCCGCGGGACGAAGCTGGGCTCGGAGGGATGGTGCCCGGCGCCCAGCGTCACCACCGTCTCCGCGCCCGTCTCCATGTCCACCTTCACCAGCACGTCATGGGGTCCTCGCCAGGTGTCGGGGCCCGAGTGCGCCGCCGCGTACGTGTAGCGGTGGCGCGCCCCGGCCCGCAGCGGCGTGGCACTGGGAAACTCGCAGCTCCGGTCCGAGACCTGCTCGGAGAGCAACCAGCCCGCCTGCACGTCCAACGTCGCCCGGTGCAGCCGGCCCTGGGCGTCCGTGCGGGTCCAGCCGTGGGGCAGCTCGGCCAGCCACTGGTTGGTGCCGAAGTCCGGATAGCGCACGTAGTCCACCTGGAGGCGTCTGCCATCCTCGAACGCATTGCCGAAGTGCCACGTATGGAAGGGCTCGGCCGGAAAGCGCGCCACCTGGGCGGGCGCATCGATGGGGACGACGAGGACTTCCGTTCCCAGCTTCGGACGCCACTCGAGGTTGTCCGACACGCTGCCCTGGCCGAGCAGCACCCGGAAGAGGTTCAGGCGCACCGGCGACACGAAGAAGACCAGGTGGTGGTCGGTGGCGATGAAGTCGTGGACCAGGGTCGGGCCGGGCAGGGGCACGCTGCCCAGGCGGCGCACACGTCCGGCGTCGGGCAGTTCGTACAGATCCAACTGGGTGACACGCCCGTAGCGCAGCCCGAAGTTGTAGGACGCCCGCCGCGACACCACGGCATGCGGGTGGGCGGAGAAGGTCGGTCCCACCACGCCTCCGAGGTCCGTCTCCCCCAGGGTGCTCAGGTCCTCCAGGGACAGCTCCGTGGGCAGGGTGGACTCCACCAGGGCGAAGAGCCGTCCGTTCCACACCAGGGGGGAGGTGTTGGCCGCGTTCTTCACCCCGCCGAACAGCCGCCGCCACAGCGAGGGCGCACGGGTGCCATAGTTGCTGTAGAGCACCTGGCCCGCATCGCGCTCGGCGCGGATGCTCGGGGTGTCGATGGCGCGCGCCGCCCCCTGGGCCTGGCCGCCCGCGAAGCGCACCGCCAGCACGCCGCCATCCCCGTCGAACAAATGGCCGTAGCGCTGCCCCCCCACGCCGAACGCCACCGGCCCCACGCGCACCAGGGTCCCATTCAACTCCTCGGGCAGTCGGCCCTCCACGCGCATCGGCTCGAAGCCATGGGTCCGAGACAGCTCCCGGTAGGCCTTGAGCCAGGAGGGGGACTCGGCGGAACGGAGGGCGGAGGCGGCGCTCGTCATGGGGTCTCCGGGCAAGAGGGGAAGCCCTTCTTATAACCGCTCCCCCCGTCGCGATCGTGGCCTTCCCATGGCTGGGGGATGGGAAGGCAGGTGCCCCCGGGCCCCAGGGCATCCGCGCGGAGTCTTCCGTTGGTGCTGACGGTGTCAACATGTAGGGTGCCGGGGCCCCCTTCCCCGTGCTCCGGCATGCCGCCCGAGCGTGGTGGGCCCACGGGGAGAGGAGAAGGCATGGCGGTGCGGGGTGCTCGGAAGAAGGTGGCGGACAAGGAGCACTATCACCATGGTGACCTGCGCCGGGCGCTGTTGGACGCGTCCCTGGAGCTCATCTCCAAGGAGGGCTTCGGCGCCCTGTCCCTTCGGGAGGTGGCCCGGCGGGCCGGGGTGACGCACGCGGCGCCCTACCGGCACTTCGCGGACAAGGAGGCGCTGCTGGCGGCGGTGGCCGAGGAGGGCTTTCGCGCGATGACGGCGCGCATGCGCCAGGACATGGCCCGGGAGCCCACACCCATGGAGCGCCTGATGGCCTGTGGGGTGGCCTATGTCCTCTTCGCCGTGGAGAACGCCGCGCACTTCCGGGTGATGTTCGGCCCCCACTTCACCCGGCCCCTGACGCCGAGCGAGTCCCAGGAGGAGGGCAACTCGTTCCAGTTGCTGGTGGACGCCATCCTCGAGGCCCAGCGGGCCGGAGAGGTGCGCGCGGGCGAGCCCCATGCGCTCGCGCTCACGTGCTGGTCCCTGGTGCATGGCCTGGCCTCACTGTGGGTGGATCGCCAGTTGGAGCACACGGGGTTGAGCACGGGGGTCGAGGCGCTGGCCTGGGAGCAGACGCGGATGTTGATGAGGGGTCTGGCGCTCACCCCGGCCGGGTGAGGCGCCCCGCGCCGCCCATTTCTCCATTGCGTGCGCGGCGACAAATGGGCATGTCTCTTGGATTCACCCCCATGCTCCGAGCTTTCGATGAGTTCTTCCCAGGCCGATGAGCTGCGGCTCCTGCGTGCGGAAGTCGAGCGCCTGCGCGGGTTGCTGCATCGGGGGGGAATCGACCCCAACGCTTCCCAGGAGGCGAGCTACCGGCGGATCGTGGAGAGCGCGATCGACTTCGCGGTGATCGCCCTGGACCTCGAGGGGCGGGTCACGCACTGGAACGAGGGCGCCCGGCGCATCCTCGGGTGGCCGCTGGAGCGCATCCGCGGCGAGCCGGCCGCCGTGTTCTTCACCGAGGAGGATCGGTCGCGGGGCATCCCGGAGTTGGAGATGGGCAAGGCGCTGGCGGGAGGCCGCGCCATCGACGAGCGCTGGCACCAGCGGGAGGACGGCTCCCGGTTCTGGGCGAGCGGCGAGATGATGCCGCTCAAGGACGAGCGGGGCACGCCCATCGGCTTCGTGAAGATCCTGCGTGACCGCACCCCGCAGAAGCGGCTCGAGGAGGAGCGCGAGCGCTTCATCCTCCTGGCCGAGCAATCCACCGACTTCGTGTGCCTCGCCGACACGGAGGGCCTGGGGCTGTTCATCAACCAGGCCGGGCGACGAATGGTGGGCCTGCCGGAGGGGGACATCCGCGCCATGGCCCTGGCGGACTTCTTCCCGCCCGAGGAGCGCGGCTTCTTCCAGGACGTCATCCTACCCACGCAGCGCGCCGTGGGGCACTGGCGGGGCCGGGTCCACCTCCAGCACCAGGGCACCCGCGCGCTCGTCCGGGTGGACTGCAACTCCTTCGTCCTGCGCGACGCGGCGGGCCGCCTCACCGGCTACGCGCTCCTCAGCCGGGACATCACCGCGCTCGAGCAGGCCGAGTCCGCGCTGCGCCGGAGCGATGAGCGCCTGCAACTCGCCCTGAAGGCCTCCGGTTCGGTGGGCATCTGGGACTGGGACATCCTGGCCGACAAGCTCTACCAGGATACCCGCTGCGCCCGGCTCTTCTCCGTCGCGCCGGAGGTGGCGGCCGCCGGGGCTCCGCTCATGACCTACCTCGGCGGCATCCACCCCGAGGACCGGGAGCGGGTGGGGCGGGAGATCCAGCGCGGCCTCGACAAGGAGCTCGAGTTCGAGAGTGAGTACCGGGTGACGCCCGGGGGCGAGGTGCGGTGGATCCAGGTCCGGGGACGCATCTACCGGGACGAGCAGGGCAGGCCCGCGCGGTTTCCGGGCATCGTCATCGATCTCACGGAGCGCAAGCGGGCGGAGTTGCGCCAGCGCTCGTTGCTGGAGCTGAGCGATCGGCTGCGCAACCTGAGCGGGACGCGCGAGATCGCCGCCCTGGGCTCACAGTTGATTGGCCGCACGTTGGGCCTGTCCCGGGTGGGCTTCGCCCTGGTCGATGTGGACACCGAGACCCTCACCGTCGAGCAGGACTGGTCGAACGGACAGGTCGCGGGCATCGCGGGCGGCTATCCCTTCGCCGTCTTCGGCTCCGCGCTGGAGCTGTTGAGGCGCGGCCAGTCCCTCGTGGAGACGGATGCCGAGACGGCGGAGTGGATTCCACTCGCGGAGCTGCCCAACTACCGCGCCCTGGACATGCGCGGCTTCGCCGGCCTGCCGCTCCTGCGCAACGACCGGCTCGTCGGCTTCGTCTACGCGCACAGCTCCCTGCCTCGCGCCTGGCAGGAGGCGGACGTGGGCTTCATCCGCGAGGTCTCCGTGCGCACGTGGGAGGCCATCGAGCGGGCCCAGGCCGAGCAGTGGCTGCGCGAGAGCGAGCAGGACTTGCGGCAGATCACGGATCAGGCGCCGGAGATGATCGGCTACGTCGATCGCGACCTCGTCTACCGGTTCGTCAACCGCACCTACGAGGAGTGGTTCGCCCGGCCGCTGGATCGCATCATCGGCAAGTCCGCGCTCGAGCTGCTGGGGGAGGAGGCCTTCGCGCTGCGCGAGCCCTACTTCCGGCGCGCGCTCGCGGGAGAGGCCACCTCCTTCGAGGCGCCGTTGTTCATTCCGGGGCGCAGCCCGCGCGAGCTGGAGCTGCGCTTCTTTCCCCGGCGGGATCTGCGCGGCAACGTCCAGGGCGTCTACCTCTTCATCCTGGACAACACGGACCGCAAGCGCGCCGAGCGCGCCCTGCTCGAGGCCAACAAGCGCCTGGAGCTGCGGGTGGAGGAGCGCACGCGCGAGCGGGATCGCATCTGGAACCACTCGGATGACCTGATGGGGGTGCTGGGCACCGATGGGTTCCTCAAGTCCATCAATCCCGCCTGGAGCCGCCTGCTGGGGGTGGACGAGCAGACGCTGCTGATGAGCCACTTCCTGGACCTGGTCCACCCGGACGACCATGCCGCCGTGGGGGAGATCGTGGCGAGCCTGAGCCGGGGCGAGCGCGTGCACCGCATGGAGAACCGCCTGCGACGGGTGGATGGCTCCTACCGCTTCCTGTCCTGGACCGCGGTGCCCGGCGACGACAAGACCTTCTATGCCATCGGCCGGGATGTCTCCGCCGAGCGCGAGACCGCCGCGCTCCAGCAGCGGCTGTTCGACGTGCTCGATCAGTCTCCCGACTTCATCGGCATCGCCGAGCCCCAGGGCCGCATCCTCTATGTCAACGCCTCCGGGCGGAGGATGGTCGGACTTTCCGGCCCGGGCGGGGTGGGCGTGCGCACCGTGCTCGAGTTCTTCTCGCCCGGGGATCGGCCGCTCATCGAGGGCACCGTGCTGCCCACGGCCCTGCGCGAAGGCAAGTGGGTGGGCCGCTGCCGCTTCCGCCACCTCACGACGGGGGTGGACATCCCGGTCGAGTACAACGTGTTCGCCACGCGCGACGGCGAGGGCCGGCTGCTCGGCCTCGGCATGGTGACGCGGGACATCACCCGGCAGCTCCAGCACGAGCAGACCCTGCGCGAGACGGAAGACAAGCTGCGCCAATCCCAGAAGATGGAGGCGGTGGGTCAGCTCACCGGCGGCATCGCGCACGACTTCAACAACCTGTTGGGCGGCATCATCGGCTCCATGGAGATGCTGCGGCGGCGCATCGAGGCGGGCCGCTACTCGGAGACGGACAAGTACATCAACGCCACCATGAACTCGGCGCGCCGGGCCGCCGCGCTCACCGCGCGCCTGCTCGCCTTCGGCCGCCGCCAGTCGCTCGACGTGAAGCCCACGGACATCAACGCGCTCGTCACGTCCATGGCGGAGCTCTTGCGCCGCACCCTGGGCGAGAGCATCTCGCTCAAGACGATGCTCGATCCGGCCCTGTGGCAGGCGAAGACGGACGCCAACCAGTTCGAGAACGCGCTGCTCAACCTGGCCATCAACGCCCGTGACGCCATGCCCCAGGGCGGCAAGCTCACGGTGGAGACGCGCAACACGCGGCTGGACGAGGCCTATGCACGCGGGGTGGAGGGGCTCAAGCCCGGCGACTTCGTGGTCATGTGCGTGAGCGACACGGGCCATGGCATGCCCCCGGAGGTCATCGCCCGCGCCTTCGAGCCCTTCTTCACCACCAAGCCCATCGGCCAGGGCACGGGGCTCGGCCTGTCGATGATCTACGGCTTCGCCCGGCAGGTGGACGGCCACGTGCGCATCTACTCCGAGGTGGGCCGGGGCACGACGATCAAGCTCTACATGCCGCGTCATGTCGGCGAGGGCGCCCAGGCGGGGGAGGTGAGGCCGGAGCTCACGCCCCTGCCACGCGCCCAGGAAGGTGAGACGGTCCTCGTGGTCGAGGATGATCCCGCCGTGCGCATGCTGGTGCTGGAGATCCTCGAGGACCTGGGCTACGCGGCCCTCGAGGCGAAGGACGCGCGCTCGGCGTTGCCGATCCTCGAGGGCAAGGGGCGGATCGATCTGCTGGTGACGGACGTGGGCCTGCCCGGGGGGATGAACGGGCGCCAGATGGCGGAGGTGGCGCGCCAGTGCCGGCCGGAGCTCCAGGTGCTGTTCATTACCGGCTACGCGGAGGGGGCGTCGGTGCGCGGCGGGTTCCTCGCCCCCGGCATGGAGATGATCACCAAGCCCTTCGCGCTGGACGTGCTGGCGGCGCGCATCCGGGAGATGATCGAACGGAAACAGGCGCCGCACGCACCGGACAATTGACCGGAGGGGCGCCTCGGCTAGGTTGGCGCCCCATGGGCCACCTTCCCGAGTCAGAGACCCCCGAGAAGCGCGTGCGCGCCCGGGAGCTGGGCCTGCCATTGGGCCGCTTCAAGCCCGGCCGGCACAACGCCATCACCGACGTGGAGGGCGTGCTCGTCGGGCACAGCACCATCATCCAGGGCGAGGGGCCGCTGCGGCCGGGGCATGGGCCGGTGCGCACGGGCGTCACCGCCATCCTGCCCAACCGGCGCGACATCTTCATGGAGCGCATGACGGGCGGGGGCTTCGTGCTCAACGGGGCCGGCGAGGTGTCCGGCATGACGCAGCTCATGGAGTGGGGGCTGGTGGAGACGCCCATCCTGCTCACCAACACCATGGCCGTGGGCGCGGTGTCCGACGCGGTGACGCGCCACATGGTGGAGCAGAACCCGGGCATCGGCGACGAGCACGACGTCATCATCCCCATCGTCGGCGAGTGCGACGACAGCTACCTCAACGACATCTCCGGCCGGCACGTCAAGCGCGAGCACGTCTACGAGGCCATCCGCACGGCCTCGGACGGCCCGGTGGCCGAGGGCAACGTGGGCGGCGGCACCGGCATGCTCACGTGCGACTTCAAGGGCGGCATCGGCACCTCCTCGCGCAAGCTGCCCGAGTCCCTGGGCGGCTACACCCTGGGCGTGCTCGTCATGTCCAACTTCGGCAAGATGCACAACCTGCGCGTGGGCGGACTGCCCGTGGGCGAGGTGCTCGCCGAGAAGTTCAAGCACATGCCCCGGCGCACGCAGAACTACGGCTCCATCATCGCCGTGGTGGCCACGGACGCGCCCCTGCTCACCAATCAGCTCAACCGCCTGTGCAAGCGCGTGGGCCTGGGCATCGGCCGGGTGGGTAGCTACGCGGCGCACGGCTCGGGGGAGATCGTGGTGGGCTTCTCCACCGCCAACGTCATCCCCCGGCGCACCCAGAAGATGGTCTACAAGCTGAAGATCCTCCTGGATCAGCGCTTGGACCCCCTCTACGAGGCGGTGATGGAGGCCACCGAGGAGGCCATCCTCAACGCCATGTGCATGGCCACGTCGATGACGGGGGTCAACGGCAACTTCGTGCCGGCACTCCCCCTGGACGAGGTGCGCCGGTTCGTGAGCGCCTGCCAGCCCATCTTCTCCTCGGTGAAGAAGCGTGCCCAGCAGGCGGGCACCCCCGGGGGGAAGGGCAAGCCCACCGAGGGGGACAAGCCCGAGCACGCCAAGCTCCGGGGCGCCGAGGGGATTCCCTATCCCACCCGGCCGGCGCCGGAGGTGGAGCCGGGGCAGGACATCCAGGACTCCTCTTCCAAGAAGAGTTCTGATACGTAGGCGGCTTTCGTCCGTCCTACCTCACCCAGGAGTCACCCAGATGGCCCGTAGCAAGAGCAAGCACCGCCGCGTGCAGAACATCATCCGCCAGAAGTGGAAGCGCCAGCTCAAGCGCAAGGCGGCCGCCGCCAAGGAAGCCGCCGCGAAGAAGTAGTCCCGCGGCTCGGACCCGCTCCGCGCGTGTCGTGCCCGCCGGTGTCTACTGGCGGGTCGCCGTGAAGGGGCGGGTGACCGAGCATCTCCGGGGGACGCCCCCCGTCGAGGTGCTCGCGAAGTTGCCCTGCCAGTCCCCGATGAGCCGGTCCACGCCTCCGTCCCCCACCCCGGCGACGTAGCGCCCCGTGAGGCTCTCCGACTCGAGGCCCGCCGTGCCCCCGTCCATGCTCCCCGCGCTGCTGCCCAGCAGGTTGAAGTCGTTGGACTCGTAGAGCGTGCCGCGCAGTGTCAATCCCTCCAGGGTGCCGGTCAGCTCACTGCCCTGGCGCGTCAGGTCCAGGGGTCCTTGGGGCAGCGTCACCGTCACCCCCTGGCACGTGCCGGGTGTCATCCCGGTGCCGAACTCCAGCGCATAGCGCCCGTCGACGGGTGAGCACTGGATGCAGCCTTGTGACGAGCCTCCACACCCCGCCACGGCCAGGGACACGAGGAGGGCGGCGATTTCAGGCGAGGGGATCCGTCCAGTAGTCATGACTTGTCTCCCACGAAGGGGGGGAATGGACTTCCCGCGAGGAAACGAGGTTCCTAGGTTTTGTCGTGTCCTGGGCGGGTGGGGTCGATGTGGGTGGGGGTGGGGTAGTGACGGGGTTCGATACGAAGCGGTGTTCCAATCTTATCTTCGCCGGACTCTTCGTCCTGGCGATCATCCTCTTCTCGCGCATCCTGCTGCCGTTCTTGATGCCGGTGTTGCTGGGGGGCTTCCTGGTGGTGCTCTTCCAGCCCCTGCAGGACGCGCTGCTGCGCATGCGCTTCAAGCTGTCGCCCCCGGTGTGCGCGGGGTTGAGCACCCTGGCCGTGTTCCTGCTCATCCTGGTGCCGCTGGTGGTGGTGGGCTGGCTGGTGGTGCGCCAGGTGCTCGAGCTGATGGAGCACGCGCAGGACGTGTTCGACCATGTGGACGTGCGTGAGCGGATGGCGGCGGGGCTGCCGCGCGGGTTGCGGCGCTACGCGCTGGGCCTGCACGGCACGCGCACCGAGGAGGCGCTCACGGGGGCCATGTCCAGCGGGGTGTCGGTGCTCACCAACGTGCTGGGCGCGGGCACGGAGCTCATCGTCGATCTCTTCCTGATGATCGTGGCGATGTACTACTTCTTCCTGGATGGCCGGCGGCTGTGGGCGGATGGCACGCAGCTGGTGCCCATGGACAAGCGCTACATCCAGGCGTTCGCCAAGGAGTTCACCGACGTGGCGCACGCCATCATCTACGGCAACACCATCACCTCGCTGGTGCAGGGGCTGCTGGGGGTGGTGGGGCTGTTGCTGGTGAAGGTGCCGCACGCGGGGGTATGGGGCGCGGCCATGGTGGTGGTGGCCATGGTGCCCGTGGGGGGCACGGCGCTCGTGTGGGGCCCCATCGGGCTGGTGCTCCTGATGATGGGCAAGGTGAACGAGGGCATCTTCCTCTTGTCCTGGGGCGCCTTCGTGGTGGGCAGCATCGACAACGTCATCCGGCCGAAGCTGTGCGGCGCGCGCATGGCGCTCCACCCGCTGCTCGTCTTCCTGTCCATCTTCGGCGGCCTGGCGGTGTTCGGGATGATGGGGCTCTTGGTGGGGCCGCTCATCGCCTCGCTCTTCATGGCCATGGTGCGCATCTACCGGCGCGACTTCCTCGGGCTGCGCGCGCCGGTGGTGCCGCCCGCGGGGGCTCCCGTCGCGACCGCGGCCACGTCCGCTCTTCCGGCCTCCGCCGTGGGCCCCACGCCCGCGGCGGTCGAGGTCTGACGCACCGCGAGCCTGGACAAGGGCCCGCGCGGTGGGTGAGGCTGCCGGGCACATGAAGGTTTCAGGACTCAGGCTGTGTCGCTGGAGCGCGGTGCTGGGCCTGGCCGCCGTGCTGCTCACTTCCCAGGTCGCGCTCGCCGCGCGCGTGGCGGTCTCCTCGCTCGAGGGAGACCCCAAGGGCAAGCTCCGGGCGCAGGTGACGGCCGCCCTGCGCAAGACGCGCAAGGTGCAGGTGTCGCCCCCCACGGCCTGGACGCAGGCGGCGGGCAAGCAGGGGTTGAAGGGCCCCGCGGCCGTGACTCCCGCGGCCGTCAAGCGCCTGGCACCCAAGCTCCGGGTGGACGCCGTCCTCACGGGCTCGGCGGGGCGTGACTTCGATGTCCGCTTGATGAACCAGGACGGCCAGGTGGTGTGGTCCGAGAGCTATCCGCTCAAGCGCGGGTTGCTCGCGCCGAAGGACGCGGCCCGGCTCGCCCAGGCGGTGGCCACGGCCCGCACCACCGCGCCCGAGTCCCCGGCGCCAGCCCAGGCGTCTCCGCCGCCGCTCCCGCCCCTTCCTCCGCCGCCGTCCCGCGCCGAGCCCCAGGCCCGCGCCGAGCCGAGCGAGGCGCCCCGGGAGGTGCCGCCCGAGCCGCCCGCGAAGGCGACGGCCCCGGCTCCGGTGGTGAAGAAGGACGCGCCCGTGCGAGCGCCCGCGGCGCCCAGGGCCCCCGCTCCGGGCAAGGCCGGGCGTTCCGCCGCGCTCGCGTGGGTGGAGCTGGACGACGAGTCCCACACCTTCGTGGCGGGCAGCGGGGGCGGTGTCGCCGACGAGGAGCAGGTGAAGGACGTCCCCGCGCGTCCGGGCGCGCATCCCCCCCGGGTGCGGGTGCAGGTGGGCGCGGCGGTGACGTGGCGCTCGTACTGCGCGCGGCCGGGCGTCGAGTCCTGTGCCGTCTTCGATGCGCGGCCGCCCGAGCAGCGCCTGGGCGACACCGCCGACTACTCCGCCCAGGCGCCCTACGCGGGCGTCGCCGCCGAGGCGGAGGTGTTCCCCCTGACGCACCGCACGTCGCTCCTGCGGGGGTTGGGGCTCACCCTGGCCTATCAACGCAGCTTCGCGCCGACGACGGTGGTGGTGACCACGCCCACCGGCTCCACGCCCCAGCGCGAGGTGACGGCCACGGACACGGCCTATGGCGCCATGCTCGCCTGGCGCTACTTCTTCGCCCGCGAGGGCTCGGACGCGCCGCTGTGGGGGTACGCCGGCGTGCGGCTGGGCGTGCTCGGCCGGGAGTTCGGCCTGGACGAGACGTTGAACGTGGCCCTGCCGCTGGTGCACCGCTTCTCGCCGGCGGTGGGGGTGGACGTCTCGGTGCCGCTGCTCAGGCTCGTGCGCGTGGAGGCCGCGGGCCGCTTCTTCTTCCTGCCGTCGCCGGGGCACTCGCTGTCGGGTGGCGGGGACGACGGCCCGTACCCCTCGGAGGTGCGTGACTACGGCACGGCGGTGTCGAGCCTCGGCTGGTCGGCCGAGGTGGGGGTCGCCGGCGACGTGTGGGGCCCCTTCGGCTACAGCGTGCGCGGGCACGTGGAGGGCTACCGGGACGGCTTCACGGGGCAGGGGACGCGGCGTGGGTGGACCGAGGGGGGCGTGGCCCAGGAGACGTACCTGAGCGTCCTCGCGGGCGTCACCGCCTCCTGGTGAGCCCGCGCGCGAGGGCGGGCCCACCCGGGCGTCACACCGAGATGATGCCCTTGCGGATGCCCTCGGTGACGGCCTCGGTGCGGTTGGTGACCTCGAGCTTGCGGTAGATGTGCTCCAGGTGGGTGCGGATGGTGGCCTTGGAGATGGAGAGCACCTGGGCCGCCTCGCTGTTGGACACGCCCTTGGCGATGAGCTGGAGGATCTCCTTCTCCCGATCCGACAGGGGCTTGACCGGAGGACCCCCATCGCCCGAGGTGTCGAGCGGCCTGGCCGCGGGCGGGGTGGGCGCGAGGGCCGCCGGAGGGCTCGCGAGGGCCACGGGCTCCGGGCTCACGCGGAAGTGGCGCAGCATGCGGCGCGCGAGGCTCGGCTGGATGACGGAGCCTCCGGCGCGCACCTCCTTGATGGCCTCGATGATCTTGTCGACGGGCGTGCCCTTGAGCAGGTAGCCCGAGGCGCCGGCCTTCACCGCCTCGAGCACTTTGTCCTCCTCCTCGAAGATGGTGAAGATGAGGATCTCCACCTGGGGCCAGTTCGCCTTGACGTGGCGCGTGACGTCGATGCCACTCATGCGCGGCAGGCCCAGATCCAAGAGCAGCACGTGGGGCTGGCAGCGGGGCACCTCCTCGAGCGCGGCCTCGCCCGAGAGCGCGGTGCCGACGATCTCCAGTTCCTGGCGGCCCTCGAACAGCTTGAGCTGGCTCTTGAGGATGAGCTTCTGGTCCTCGACGACGAGGACGCGGATGGGGGACTCGGTGCTCGCTTCGGTCATGGGCGGGAGGGGAGGGAGAAGGAGACGCGGGTGCCAGTGCCGGGCGCCGAGTCCACGAGGAGGGTGGCCCCGAGCTTCATGGCCCGCTCGTGCATGTTGAGCAGGCCGTAGTGTCCACGGGGGGTGTGCTGGGGAGAGAAGCCCTTGCCGTCATCGCGCACGAGCAGGTGGGTGCGCTCGGGATCGTAGTCCAGGCGCACCTCGACCTGCTGGGGGTCGGCGTGCTTGGCGGCGTTGGTGAGGCATTCCTGGAGGATGCGGAAGAGGGCGAGCTGGGCGTCTGGCGCGAGCTGGCGCGGCAGGCCGGTGCGCTCGAAGCGGATGTTGAGCTGGGTGCGCAACTGGAACGTCTTCACGTACTCCTCGAGCCCCTGGGCGAGTTCGAAGTCCTCGCGCATCATCTGCAGGCTGCGGCGCAGCTCCTCGATGGACTCCTCGGCGTTGCTCTTGAGCTCCTGGATCTCCGCGCGCAGGGGGCCGCCCTGGGCGAGCCCGAGGATGTACTCGGTCTGGATGATCATCGAGGAGAGCGAGGCGCCCAGCCCATCGTGGATTTCGCGCGCCAGGCGGTTGCGCTCCTCGACGAGCGCCATCTCCTTGAGATCCGACTGCATCTCCACCACCTCGCGGTGGGCGGCCGTCTCGCGATCATTCAGGTAGGAGAGCACGTAGATGATGATGACGTTGAGGCCCAGGTACCAGAAGAGGGTGAGCACCTCGACGGCGGACACCTCGCGGTCGAGCAACAGATCCAACCGGAGGATGACGGGCAGCGCGAGCAGGGAGGGGACGATCGCCAGGGGCTTGGGGAAGAGGAGGGCGAAGAGGGTGGTGAAGAGCAGCTGGGTGGCGAGCAGCGGGCTCTGGAACCCGCCGCCCACCTGGGGCTTGGCGAGCACGACGACCATGATGACCACGTCGAGGCAGAGCGTGACGTAGGTGACCCACCGGCCCGCGCGGGGATGGTCGATGACGAGGAAGTTGGCGACGCTGTAGAGCAGCATCGCGAAGTAGCCGGCGAAGGACAGGGGCCCCAAGAGGCCGAAGTAGAAGGACCAGCGGGGCACCGCGAGGATGGCCAGGCCCAGGGAGAGGAACATGAGCCGCGCGTAGAAGAGGGCGCGGGCCCGGGTGACGAAGCGCTCCTGCTCCCACGAGGCCGCGGCCTGCTCGGCGGAGACGTTGTCCGTGAGATTGCGCCGCTCGAGCACCGCGCGCACCCGGGCGCGTCGGTGCGACTCGGGAGTGGTGTGATCGAGGCCGACGACGGGTTCCATCAGACCGGCGAGCTTAGAGGACGCGCCGGGTTCCGGGAATCCTCCGGACGACCGAGGTCGCCCCCCCACCAGGCGGGGGAGGGCGGAGCGGGCTCACGGGGTGGTCGTGGCGGGGCAGGCCTTGAGCGCATCGGGCTGGCGGGCGAAGACGTACTCCAGACGATCCCGCGTCTCGCCGGTGGCCTCGTTGAAGAGGGGCGTGCCGCCCGTGAACATGGTGCCCTCGGGATGGCCGTAGCGGTCCAGCTTGTGCTCCTTGAGCCAGCGGTCCACGCACGCCTCCTGCGCGGCCCTCGAGCCTCCATCCGTGGCCGGGGCGCCCGCGTCCTCGGCCGGGGCGCCCGCGTCCTCGGCCGGGGTGCCCGCGTCGGTGGAGGCGGTCTCCTCCTTGGGCGTGGGGGCTTCGGCGGTCTTCTTGGGACAACCGGTGGTGAGGCAGGCGGCGGCGAGCAGGATGAGCGCGTGTCTCATGGATCCTCTTGGGAGGGCGGCGAGTGGAGGCTCGGGCGGGGCGCCGGAGCGCGGCGGGAAGATAGGCATGGGGCCTGGAGGACGGGCAGCTTTTCACCGGGGGCGGGGGTTGACGGCGGCGGGGGGTTGGGCCAGACGGAGGGCATGGCCATGGTCCGCATCCCCACCGCCTGGCGCGGCCTCTCGGGAAGACAGGGCGAAGTGAGAGTCCCCGGCGCCACCGTGGGCGAGGTGCTCGAGCACCTGGGCCGGCTCCACCCGGAGCTGGGCGCGCGGGTGCTCGATGAGCGGGGCGCGGTGAGGCGCTACGTCAACGTGTTCCTCAACGACGAGGACATCCGCTTCCTGGCGGAGCTGGCCACGCCCGTGGCGGACGCGGACCGCCTCACCCTCATTCCGGCCATGGCGGGCGGGTAGGGCGTGGCCCCCGCCCACGGCGTCCCCGCCCCTGGAGGCGGGGACGGGGCGCTCCTGCCGGACGACCTGGGCGAAGTCGTCCGCCACCTGGAGTCCGCCTGGCCGCGGGAGGGCTGTGGGGTGCTGCTGCGCGCGGGGCGCACGGGGCCCTGGCGCTGCCGCCCCCTGCGCAACGTCCAGGACGCGCTCCATGAGGAGGATCCGGTGCGCTTTGCTCGCACCTCCCGGACCGCCTACGCTTTCGAGCCGCGTGAATGGCTCGGCGTCCTCCTGGAGGCCGAGGCGCGGGGGGAAGTGGTAGCGTGTGTGTACCATTCCCACGTGGACGGTCCGGCGGATTTTTCCGCTGAGGATTCCCGCCAGGCGGCTCCGGACGGCCAGCCTCTGCTACCGGGGGTGGGCTACCTGGTGATGGCGGTGAGGGCGGGGCGCGTCACGGCCGCGTCACTCTCGCGCTGGGAGGCGGGGGGTTTTCGCTCCTGGCCACTCGCCACCACGAAAATCCCCTGAGAAGACGAGCGCTTGTCCAGTTGTTCTCTCTACCTGCGGAAAGGTAGGCACGAATTGTCAAACGACCGGTTTTTCGTCTATAACGCCCCGGACTTTTGATCTGCCGCGCTCTTGGGGGGCTCCGAATGTAAACGCCCTGAGAAGCGCAGGGAGTTTGAACCCGTATGGCGCAGACGCTTGGTTTCACCGTGTGGCTGACCGGCATGTCCGGAACTGGCAAGAGTACGATGGCCGCCTACATCGCGGCCCGGCTCCGCCAGGTCGACCGCAACGTGGAGATTCTCGACGAGAACGAGCAGGGCAACGAGCTGTGGCAGGGCCTGGGCGACAGCAAGGACGAGCGCATGACGATCGTCCGGCGGCTCGGGTACGTGGCCGGCCTGCTCACTCGCAACAACGTGGCGGTGCTGGTGCCCTGCGTGAGCCCCTACAAGGCGGGCCGCGAGGACAACCGGCGCATCATTGGCCGCTACATCGAGGTGTACGTCGACTGTCCGACCGAGAAGCTCATCGAGCGCGACAGTACAGGGCGCTACAAGAAGGCGCTCGGTGGAGAGATCCCCAACTTCATCGGCATCACCGAGCCGTATGAGCCGCCCGCCTCGGCCGAGGTGGTGATCCACTCGGATCAGGAGAGCGTGGAGGAGGGGGCGGCGAAGATCTTCCAGTCGCTCTTGGATCTCGGCTACGTGACCACGGAAGAGCTGAAGATCATCACCGGCAAGAAGATGAAGGCGCAGCCGCCCACGCAGGTGGAGGTGACGCGGGTGTCCTCGGCCAAGCCGGCCAAGCCGTCCAAGGCGGCGGGCAAGGCGTCGGCCAAGGCGGACAAGGGCCCGAAGGCCTCGTCCAAGGGCGCCAAGGCGCGTCCCGCGGCGCGGGCGGCCCGGGTGGCCAAGCCCACCAAGGCGGGCAAGAAGGCGTCCGCTTCCAAGCGCAAGGCCCGCTAGTCGGGCGGCCTCGGAGCGTTGGCCTCTCCACGGACCCTCGGGTTGCATGGGCAACCCGGGGGTTCTTCGTTTATAGAGGGCCCCCATGCTGACCCCCGAGCGCATCCAGGCCCTGTGTGAGTCCTCCCGCCCCAAGCTCGAGGCGATGCGCGCCCAGCTGCGCGCGCATGGCTCGGCGTTGGTGGCCTTCTCTGGCGGCGTGGACTCCACCTTCGTGCTGAAGATCGCCGTGGAGGAGCTGGGCGAGCGCGCCCTGGCGCTCACGGCGCTGTCGGCCTCGGTGGCCCCCGAGGAGGAGCGCGAGGCGCGCGAGCTGGCGGCCCGGCTGGGCGCCCGGCACGTGGTGGTGTCCAGCGACGAGCTGTCCAACCCCCAGTACGCGGCCAACCCCACCAACCGCTGCTACTTCTGCAAGACGGAGCTGTATGACTTGTGCGAGGTCCAGCGCCGGGAGCGGGGGCTCGCGGTGGTGCTGGACGGCTTCAACGCGGACGACTTCAAGGATCACCGCCCGGGGCACAAGGCCGCCCAGGAGCACGCGGTGCGCTCGCCCCTGGCGCTCGCGGGGCTGACCAAGGAGGAGATCCGCGCCTGGAGCCACGCCCTGGGGCTGCCCACCTGGGACAAGCCGCAGATGGCGTGCCTGGCGTCGCGCATCCCCTATGGCACCTCGGTGACGCGCGAGCGGCTCTTCCAGATCGCCGGCGCCGAGTCCGAGCTGCGCAAGCGCGGCTTCCGCCAGTTCCGCGTGCGCTACCACCAGGAGGTGGCGCGCATCGAGCTGGCCGCCGAGGAGTACGAGCGCTTCCTGTCCGCCGAGCTGCGGCGCGAGGTGGACGCCGCCTTCAAGGCCCTGGGCTTCAAGTTCGTGGCCCTGGATCTCGAGCCCTTCCGCTCCGGGAGGATGAACGACGCGGCCGGCATCTCCAGGCCCTCCGCCGACGTCCATCCGCTGCCCGTCGTGAGCTGAACCAGCTACGCCACGGCTGATCCGACAGCGGATCCAACAGGTTGGTGGCTGGAAGTTGGATCCTGTTTCGGATCGAACGTAGAGCTTGCCCCGCGCGAGCGCGAACCCCGCCTCCCCGGGTGATCCCCCAGGTCAGTGGGTTTCTTGCGATCTCTCGCACATGTGCGACAACGTGCGCACCTGTAGGAGACAACGCACATGGACATGAATCCTCGCCTCACCTCGGTGGTGTTCCGTCTCAGCCGCGAGAAGCTGGATGCGCTCAAGGAGCTGTCGCGCTCGACGAGGATCCGCCAGAGCGAGTACCTGCGCGAGGCCATCTCGGACCTGCTGACGAAGTACGAGGACAGCCTGGTCGACTGAGGGGCCGGGAGCGCCTAGCCGTCGCGGGAGTGGCGGCAGGCGCCGGAGTGACACGCCGGGCCATGGACGTGGGCCCGGCGGGGCCGCCAGCGCAGCGGCGCCCGGAGGGGGGAAGTGGCGCGGCCCGGGCCGGGCGCTTCGGGGGTGGGGGAGTGGTGCACGTGACCGCAGGCCGGTCCATGCACATGGAGCTGGGAGATGCGCTCCCCGGTGGGGACGCTGGTCTCCGCTCCCGGCGAGGCGGGCCACATCTGCGCGAGGAAGGCGTGGGGGCCCTGCCGCAGCAGCGAGGCGAGGAAGACGGCGCCCAGGAGGATCAACCCCACCCATTCGAGTGCTCCACCATGCGCCTCGTGGGGCTGGTGCGCGAGGCCCGTCTGGGCCGGCAGCAGCGCGTTGAGCGCGAGCCCCATGCCCACGGAGCTGAGTGCCACGACGCCCGCGAAGGCCGCGGTCACCTTGCGCCCATGCAGCCGGGCCATGACGGCGAAGGTGGTGACGTTGGTGGCCGGGCCGGTGAGCAGGAAGGCCAGCGCGGCGCCCGGGGACATGCCCTTGTGCAGGAGCACCGCCACCAGGGGCGTGGCGCCCGAGGCGCACACGAAGCTGGGCACGCCGAGCAGCGCGAAGAGGGGCACGTCCACGCCCGGCGGCAGGCGCGAGAGCCATTGCGCCTGGAGCAGGGGCTCGATGAGGGCCGCGAGCCCCAGGCCCACGAGGATCCACGGCGCGGTGTGGTCCACGGACTCGACGAGCCCCTCGCGCAGGCCATGGGCGATGCGCTGGCGCAGGGGCGGGACGGCCTGCCCGGTGGAAGAGGAGGGGGCGGGGGTCGGGGAGGTGGGAACCAGCCGGCCCACGATGACGCCGGAGAGCACGGCCACGGCGAAGGCACCGCCCAGGCGCGCGAGGGTGAGGGGCCAGCCGATGAGCGGCACCGACATGATGAGCGCGCTCACGCCCAGCTCCGGCGCGGCCACGAGGAAGGACAGCGCGGCGGCGACGGGGACGCCCTTGCGGATGAGGCCCCGGTACACGGGGAGCACGCCGCAGGAGCACAGCGCCAGGGGCATGCCCACCACGCTGCCGCGCAGGGCCTGGGACAGGGAGGAGCCGCGGCGCAGCCACCCGAGCGAGGCCTCTCCGAGGAAGGCCTGGAGCAGCCCGGAGAGCACATAGGCGACGAGCAACGCGGGCGCCGTCTCCAGGGAGAGCGACAGGAAGGTGGCGCCCGCGCCGAGCTCTCCGGGTTGCGCGCCCAGCACCGGGTGCGCGTGGGAGATGAGCACGAGCAGCGCCACGGCCGCGAGCGCCCCGAGCCCCGCGGTGAGCCGCTGGGAGGCGTCCTGGGCCTCGAGGCCCGGGCGCGCTCGGAGCAGGGCGGGCAGGAGCGCTCCGGCGGTGAAGGACTGGAACAGGGCGGCGGCCCGCAGGGCGCCGGGGGCCTGCACTCCACCGCCCCAGCCGAGGCTCACCGCGCCGACGAGCATCACGCCCGCCAGCAGCGCGCTGGCGCCCAGGACCCCGGTGCGCGGACGCACGAGCCACCACAGACCCAGCGCGAGGGGGAGCCGGTGCAGGACCACCGCGAGCACGGTGAGCGCATCACCCTGGGGGCCCAGCAGCGACAGGGCCCGTCCCTCCAGGGCCGCGTGGGCCACCAGTCCCGCGATGGCGAGCACCCCTCCGGCCGAGGCTGGCAGCCGTCGGCGTGACGCCAGTGCCAGCCCTCCGCCCAGCACCGCCGCGCCCAGCGCCTCCGGGCCCGCCACCGCCACGCCGTGGGGGAGGATGTGCACCAGCACCAGCCCTGCCAGCGCGACGAAGAGGAAGCCCTCCACCGCCACGCGCGCCGTCCTCCGCCCCTCGACGAACCACTCCACCAGGGGGGCCAGCATCCATGCAGCCAGACTGAGAGACAGGGTCATCGCGTCTTCCCGGTAATTCGTGATGGAGCGGGAATCTTGCGCTGTTGTGCGGAACGGAACAAGCCCGGGAGGGTCGTCAGCGGGCGTTGACGACGGCCTCGGCGCAGCCGTCCTGGCAGCGGCGGCGGTTGAACCCATGCGCGATGACCAGCACGGTGGCGCCCAGGGCGGTGACCGCCGTCTCCCGCGCGCTCCCGTGCTCCAGGAACTGGGCGAGGACCAACAGGCCCAGTCCCAGGGCGCCGAGGGCGAGCACGCGCCCATCCCGGTGCCGCCTGAAGCCCGGCACGAAGCTGACCCCGCCGAGCACGGCCGCCAGCATCACCATGCCGAGGTGGATGGGCGTCTCTTCCAGGGCGTGGCTCATCACCGCCGGCAGCGCGCCCAGCACCAGGGGCAGCACCAGGCAGTGGACCATGCACAGCAGCGACAGCGCCTGGCCCCACCGGTCCCACCGGCCCGTCCCGGAGCTGTTTCCTCGCGTGCGCTCCAAGACCTTGGGGCTCATGGGCCCGCCTCTTAGATGAAATCCAGTGGCAGGAGCAACAGACCTTCGTGATCCGGACATCGAGCAACCATATTGCAAAAGCAACTGGATTGCATTTGAAGCGGCTTTCCCCCCATCGGCCCCGCTCAAGCCGCCTGGACGTCCGCCTCCTCGGGGCTGATGAAGGGCGGCTCGAGCGGCAGTCGCGGCGGCCGGGCGCGCTCCTCGGCCGGGAACGGATCCTTGTCGGCCGGGTAGCGCACCTCCCAGAGCAACAATCCCTGGGCGGGGGCCTTGAACCCCGGAATGGAGCTGCCCGTGTCGAGCGCTTCGCGGTAGCGCTCCTCTGATAGGCCCCCGGCGGCGGTGAGCAGGGCGGTGCCCACGAGGTAGCGCACCTGGTAGCGCCCGAAGCCATCTCCCTTCAGCCGCGCCTCGAACAGACCTCCGCCCAACGCGTGCAGGGTGGCCGACTCCAGCGTGCGCTGCTTGCGCAGGCTGGAGTTCTCGTGGAACGCCCGGAAGTCCCGGCATCCCACCGCCGCGCCGAGCAGCTCCGCCACCCGCTCCGGCGTGGGCACGCGGCCCTCCAGGCGGGGCTCCAGCTCCGGCTCCATCACGAATGGCCGCCAGGCCTCGGCCACGCGGCCCCCCAACTGGACGCGGTAGCGGTACTCCTTCCCACTGGCGCTCCATTGGGAGTGGAAGCCCTCGGGCGGACGCCGGGCCACGCACAACCCCAGGTCCGGGGGCAAGTGGGGTGGTAGCCGCTCCGACAGCATCTCCGAGGTGTAGCAAGGAGGCAGGCGGAGGCTGGCCACCTGCATGCGGGCATGGACGCCGCGGTCGGTGCGGCCCGCCGGCATGAGGGGGTAGGGGACACCCGCCTTGCGCAGGGAGTCCTCGAGGACTTCCTGGACGGTGGGGCCCTCGGGCTGGCGCTGGAAGCCCCGGAAGGCCGTGCCTCGATACCAGATCCACAAGGCGGCAGGCGTGCGTTTCATGAAGGGTCGAGCCGGGGCGGGAGGGGCGTTGCGATAGCGCGCGGAGCCTAGGATACTTCGCGCCTCATGTCGGCCGCACAAGACCTCCACCTTCCCGAACAGGCCCAGCCTCCCTCTCAATGGCTCTACCGCCAGGGAGATCTCGTCCTCGGGCCCCTGACCGGCCAACAGCTGGTGGACAAGCTCTACGCGGGCGACATCACCGGCGATACCGAGGTGTCCTCGGCGGGCCCGAGTGGCTTCCGCAAGCTCAAGGACCTGGAGCCCTTCCAACTGCACGTGGCCCAGGCGGTGGTGAAGCTGCGCGTGGAGGCGGAGGCGCGGGCCGCGCGGGCGCGCCGCAACCGGCAGCAGGCGGTGGCCGGCGCCATGGCATTCGGTCTGTTCTCCGCGCTCGGCGTCGGTGCCTGGCAGCTCTCGCGCTACGCCGCCGTGTACCTGCCGGGTGGCGGCGAGGAGTTCACCCTCCAGGTGGATCCGCCCGTCATCACCCCCGCGCGCCGCTCCATTCCCGAGGAGCTCTTCGACTACCCCGGCGAGCCCAAGCGCGCCCCGGCTCGCCCCGCCGACGCCGCGCCGGACAAGCCCGCGGTGGACGCGCCCGCGGGCGACAAGCCACCAGGGAAGGCACCAGAGAAGGTGGCGTCCGTGGAGCCCAAGCCGGGCCGCAAGAGCGGCGGCCGTCCCACGGGCCGGGTCTCCACGGATCCCGACGGCCTGTCGACCGAGGTCAACTACGACATGGGCGCCATCAACCGGGTGGTGAAGGCCCAGCAGGGCACGCTCAGTCACTGCTTCAAGGAAGAGGTCGAGCGCAGCCCGGGCTTCGCGGCCAAGGTGCCGCTGGAGTTCACCATCGGCAACGACGGCCGGGTGGCGCAGCTGTGGATCGACAACCCCCGGCTCAAGAAGGGGCCGCTCTTCGAGTGTCTGCTCGGCGAGCTGAAGAAGTGGCCCTTCAAGGCCTACACGGGTGAGCGCGCCACGGTGAACCTGGCGTTCACCATCGGCAAGAAGCGCTAGGGGGCGGCGGGCCGCTTTTTTGCCCCCCCTGTCTTCCTGACGGATACAGGGTGCATGCTCTCTGTAGCCGAAGCCGACATCGAGAAGAAGGCCGCCGAAGTGCCCCCGGGCACCTTCCGCCACACCGTGCTCGTGGCCGCCAAGCGCTTCAAGTCCACCTGGGCGGAGCTGGGCAAGCTGCTCGTGCAGGTCAAGGACGAGAACCTCTGGGAGTCCTGGGGCCACGCCTCCTTCGAGGCCTATTGCCTCAAGGAGCTGCACATCAAGAAGCAGACCGCGCTCAAGCTGACTCGTTCCTTCAGCTTCCTCGCCCGCCACGAGGCCGCCGAGGAAGTGGCCCAGCCGGAGTTCCCCCAGAAGGCCCCTCCCTTCGAGGTCATCGAGGTGCTCGCCGACGCCGAGGAGCGTGGCCAGCTCTCTCCCCAGGAGTACCGTTCACTCCGAGACAGCATCTGGGACGCGGAAAAGCCCGCCAGCGAGCTGAAGCGGGAGGTGGCCGAGCGCTTCCCCCGGCCTCCCCCGGAACCGCCTCCGGAGAGCTTTCAGGTGAAGAAATTGGCCCAGATGGCGCGTAAGCTGGCCGCCGAAGTGTCCGGATGTCGGCGAGTCCCCCACGCCGTCGCTGAGCGGGCGAGCGCCCTGGCCCAGGATCTCGAGGAGTGCGCTTCGAGCGTGAATGACGCCTGAACGAGTGTTACTCAACGCTGACCTCGTCCAGCGGTGCACATGCCGGTGGGCGTCACATTCGGGATGGGCTTCCTGTGGATTCGGGAGGCGCCTATATTTCGCTGACGGTTGTTCGCGACGTGGGCAGCCGGGCGACTTGGGTGTGGTGAGGGTGTCGGCTAGGCAGGCTCCGGGTGACCGGGGTCGGTAGAACTCGGAGGCGGCAGTGAAGAAGGAGCACCACGTCAACCTGTCCTGCTCGTTCTGCGGCAAGTCGCAGCGCGAGGTCCGCAAGCTCATCGCGGGCCCCACGGTGTACATCTGCGACGAGTGCATCAAGCTGTGCAACGACATCATCGCGGACGAGAACGAACGCGAGGAGGGCAAGCCGCAGGTCAGCTTGCCGACGCCAATGGAGATCAAGGCGTTCCTCGACGACTACGTCATCGGTCAGGACCAGGCGAAGAAGGTCCTGTCGGTCGCCGTGTACAACCACTACAAGCGCATCTACCAGAAGAAGCCGGCGGCCCGGCCTCGTCCGGGGATGAAGCCCTCGGGTTCCGAGGACGTGGAGCTGAGCAAGAGCAACATCTTGCTCGTGGGCCCCACGGGTAGCGGCAAGACACTGCTGGCCCAGTCGCTCGCACGCTTCCTCAACGTTCCCTTCACCATCGCCGACGCCACCAGCCTCACCGAGGCCGGCTACGTGGGCGAGGACGTGGAGAACATCATCCAGAACCTGCTCCACAACGCCGATTACGACGTGGAGAAGGCGGCGCGCGGCATCGTCTATATCGACGAGATCGACAAGATCGCGCGCAAGGGTGACACGCCCAGCGCCACGCGCGACGTGGGCGGCGAGGGCGTGCAGCAGGCGCTCTTGAAGATCATCGAGGGCACGCGCGCCAACGTCACGCCGCGGGGTGGCAAGAAGTACAACCAGCAGGAGTACGTGCAGGTTGATACGACGAACATCCTCTTCATCTGCGGCGGCGCCTTCCACGGCATCGACGGCGTCATCAAGCGCCGCGTGGGTGAGAAGGGCCTGGGCTTCGGCGCGAAGATCACCCACCGCGAGGAGCGCAGCGTGGGCGAGCTGCTCGCCATGGTGGAGCCGGAGGATCTGATGAAGTTCGGGATGATTCCCGAGTTCATCGGCCGTCTGCCGGTGGTGGCGACGCTCAACGATCTGAAGGAGGAGGATCTCATCACGATCCTCACCCAGCCGAAGAACGCCCTCATCAAGCAGTACCAGAAGCTCTTCGAGATGGAGAAGGTGAAGCTGACCTTCACCAAGGAAGCGCTCAAGGCGATCGCCCGCGAGGCCATGCGTCGCAACTCCGGAGCGCGCGGCCTGCGTGCCATCCTCGAGGACGCGATGCTCGACATCATGTACGACGTGCCGTACCGGGACGGCGTGAAGGAGTGCAAGATCACCGAGACGGTGGTGACCAAGCACGACGCGCCCCAACTGGTGCTGGAGAAGGAAAAGAAGTCGGCGTGAGTGTCCGCTGGAGCCTCCCTTGCCTCTCCCCTTTCGAGGGGATGACGGCAGGGGAGTGTTCCGGGCGAGTGTCGTCGCCCTCCCGCTTCATGGCCTCTTCGCTCCCGCCCCGATTCTGAACGAGCGCCGCCGCACCGCGGCGGATTGATGTGCGCGGGTGCGACTTGCGCACCTCGTCATCGGCGCGGCCTCCTCATCCCCTCGAAAGCGTGAACCTCTCCCCGCGGGCCCGGAGTCCTGGTGGCCGCTGTGGGTGTGGTGCGCTCATTCACGCGGGTTGAGCCCCGGACTCTTCGCGTCCACCTTCTCGCGCCTGCCCCTCCCGCATTCGGGACTTCATGGGGACTCGCACTAAACCAGTTCTCCTAGAATTTTACACAATTGTGAATGTGTTGAAATTTATCAATTGTACTTGAATTCTGAAAGTTCCTTTGTTAAACCGGGCTCGTCCTCCAGGGCCAAGGCGAAGGGCCCGGGTTCCACGCGGCAAGGGGAAACACATGAAGACGAGCGCGAAGAGCCGAAACACGCGGCGCATGAATCGGCGGGTGGTGGTGCGCAGTTCGGTGGCGCTGGCGTTGTCGACGCTGGTGGCGTGCCAGGGAACGGCCGACGAGACGGGTGAGGGCCTCGCGGCGGATGGCTCCCAGGCGCTGCTGTCCTCCGCGATCGCGCCGACGCTGAAGTGGGCGTGGACGGGCAGCGAGGTGCTCCCCGACTACAAGCAGGTGATGACCACGCCGGTGGTGATCGACCTCAACCGGGACAGCGTGCCGGACATCGTCTTCAGCACGTTCGCGGGCTCGAACTACAGCAGCGATGGCGTGCTGCGCGCCATCAGCGGCGACGATGGGCACGAGCTGTGGACGGTGACGGAGTCGGCGCTGCGCGTGAAGGCGGCGGCGGGCCTGACGGCGGGCGACATCGACGGCGACGGCCGCGTGGAGGTGTGCGCCATCCCGGAGAACGGGCGCGGCGTCATCTGCTTCACGAATGAAGGTGCCCTCAAGCTGCGCACCCCCGAGGGCGCGTACGACTACAACGAGTGGGGCGGTCCTGCGCTGGCGGACCTGGACGGCGATGGCCAGGTGGAGATCCTCGACGGCAACCGCGTCTACACCGCCACGGGCGCGCTCAAGTGGGTGGGCTCGGACGGCATGGGCGGGGCGAAGTACACCGGCCCCAACGCCTTCGCGGCGGACATCGATCAGGACGGCCGGCAGGAGCTCATCAACGGCCGCTCCGTGTACCGCGCCGATGGCTCGCTCCTGTGCGCTCCCTCCACGGTGCCCCACGGCTTCGCCGCGGTGGGCAACTTCGACGCGGATGACCGGGGCGAGATCGTCGTGGCCGGCCGTGACCAGGTGAGCCTGGTGGACGACACCTGCACGGTGCTGTGGAGCGTGGCGGTGCCGGGTGGCGGCCACGGTGGCGTGCCCAACATCGCCGACTTCGACGGCGACGGGCAGCCGGAGATCGGCATCGCCGGCAACAGGCTCTTCAGCGTGCTGAAGGCGGACGGCTCGGTGCTCTGGTCGAGCCCCATCCGCGACCTGAGCTCCGGCAAGAACAGCTCCACCACCTTCGACTTCGACGGTGACGGCAAGCTCGAGGTGGTCTTCACCGACGAGACGTACCTGCGCATCTACGACGGCGCCACGGGCACGGTGCTCTTCGAGACGAAGAACAGCTCGGGCACCACGCACGAGGGCCCCGTGGTGGCGGACGTGGACGGGGACTACCAGGCGGACATCGTGGTGGGCGCCAACAACCACGCCTACCCGGGCTTCAACGGCATCCGCGTGTTCCACGGCGAGGGCTGGAAGAGCGCCCGCCGCATCTGGAACCAGCACGCCTACGCGGTGACGAACATCGAGGATGACGGCTCCATCCCCGCCCAGCCGGCCACCAACTGGCTCACCGAGGGACTCAACACCTTCCGCTCCAACGGCCCCGGGCCGGCCGCCCCCTACTGCGCGCCGGGCACCTGGACGTCGGCGCCCAGCCTCGCCGCGCCGCGCATCCTCCACACGGCCACGCGGCTGACCAACGGGCGCGTGCTGGTGCTGGGTGGCTTCAGCCGCACCTCCGAGATCTTCAACCCCTCCACCAACACCTGGTCCAACACCGGCAACACCCGCACCACGCACCGCTACCACACGGCCACGCTGCTCAACGACGGACGCGTGCTCGTGGCGGGCGGTGATGGCGCCAGCGCCACCTCCTCGGCCGAGGTGTACGACCCGGCCACCGGCTCCTGGTCGGCCACGGGCAACCTGAGCACCTTCCGCCTGCGCCATGCCGCCGTGCGCCTCAAGGACGGACGCGTGCTGGTGGTGGGCGGGCAGAACAAGGCGGGCGGCACCGCGCTCGCCTCGGCCGAGCTGTACGATCCGGCCACGGGGACCTGGTCCGCGACGGGCAGCCTGAACCAGGCGCGCTACACCTTCACCGCCACGGCGCTGTCCAACGGCCGGGTGCTGGTGACGGGTGGTTCCAACGGCGGGGCGAACCTGGCCTCGGCCGAGGTGTATGACCCGGCCACCGGTGCCTGGACGGCGGTGGGCTCCATGGCCCATGGCCGTCTGGATCACACGGCCACCGCGCTGCCGGGCGGCAAGGTGCTCGTGGTGGGCGGCGAGGCGAACAACGCGGTGGGTGCCGCCACGGCCGAGCTGTTCGACTCGGCCAGCAACACCTGGTCGCAGGCCGGCAGCCTCTCCACGCCCCGGCGGGATCACACGGCCACGCTGCTGCCCTCGGGCGCCGTGCTCGTGGCGGGCGGTTACAACCCGAAGAACTCGGGCATCCTCACCACGGCCGAGCTGTTCGATCCCTCGCGCCGCGCCTGGTGCCCGGCGGCCAGCATGAGCACGGACCGCTACTACCACACCGCCACGCTGCTGCAGGATGGCCGCGTGCTGGTGGTGGCCGGCAACAGCAACACCAACCAGGCCGCCGTCGAGCTGTTCCAGCAGCAGTAATCCCGACGCTCGGGTGTGGTTTCCGGCCCCGGCCTGGGTGCGCGACGCGCTCCCTCGCCGGGGCCCGGCTTTTGCGGGCAAGGCCCACAGGCGCGCGGGGTCCACCGGGAAGGGAAGCGGGAGGAGGGGCGGGGGCGAAGCGGGGAGAGGGGGGCGTCAGGCGGAGCTGACGCGCACCGTGGTGGTCATCTCGCGGCCGGTGGCCGGGTCGCGAGCGCGCATGGTGAGGATGCCTTCCACGTTCACGTCGAAGGTGATCTCCACCTGCACCGAGCCCGCCTTGGCCGGGCGGATGCCGGAGAAGGTGAACTCGCCGAGCAGATCGTTCCTCGCCACCTGCTCGTGGTCCCCCTGGAAGATGCGCATGGCCAGCTCGGTCTGACTGTCCCGGCTGGTGGTGGCCACGAGCTGCTTCGCGTTGGGAATGGGCGCGTTGCGCGGGAAGACGGTGTGGAAGGCCCCTCCGGCGCGCTCCAGGCCAATGGCCATGGGAATCACGTCCAGCAGTTGCAGGCGCAGGCTGGAGTTGTCCTCCAGGCTCTTGGCGTAGAGCGCCGCGCCCACCGCCACCGCCTCGTCCGGGTGCACGCCCTTGCTCGGCGCCTTGCCGAAGAACTTGGTGAGCCGGTCCTGCACGATGGGCATGCGCGTCTGGCCACCCACCAGCAGCACCTCGTCGATGTCCTTGGTGGACAGCCCCGAGTCCACCAGCACCCGCGCCACCATCTGCAGGGTGCGGTCCACCAGGTGATTGGTGAGCTGCTCGAGCATCTTGCGCGTGAACTTCATCTCGATGTTCAGGGGCTGGCCCTGCGACGTCATCGTGATGAAGGGGATGTTGAACTGGACGTCGTCGCGCGCGGACAGATCGATCTTCGTGCGCTCGGCCAGGTCCTTGATGCGCTGCATCGCCACCGGGTCCGTCGCCAGATCCAGGCCCGTCTTGGACGCGAAGTCCTTGAGCACGTGGTGGATGATGGCGTTGTCGAAGTCGATGCCCCCCAGGAACACGTCGCCGCCGGTGGCCTTCACCTCGAAGACGCGGTCGCGGATCTCGATGATGGACACGTCGAAGGTGCCACCCCCGAGGTCATACACGAGCACCTTCTTGTTGACGCTCTTGCCCGCGCCGTAGGCCAGCGCCGCCGAGGTGGGCTCGTTGATGATGCGCACCACCTCCAGATCGATGAGCTTGCCCGCCTCCTTCACCGACTGGCGCTGCCGATCATTGAAGTACGCGGGCACCGTCACCACCGCGCGCTTGATGGGCGTCTTGAGGTAGTTGGCGGCCACGTCGCGGATCTTGTTGAGGATCTTCGCGCTGATCTGTTGGAGCGAGAACTCCTTCTTGCCCACGTCCAGGAGGACTTCGTTCTTCTTGCCGGGGCGCATCGAGTACGCCACGAACTTCTTCATCTCCGTGACGACGTCGCTCTGGAAGGAGCGCCCCACCAGCCGCTTGGAGCCGTAGATGGTGTTCTTCGGGTTGAGCTGCCACTGGCGCTTGGCCTCGTAGCCGATGAGCTCGTTGCCCTTGTCGTCGATCGCGAAGATCGAGGGAATAGTGTACTCGCCTCCCTTGTAGGGGATGAGTTTCACGTTCCCACCGTCCTCGACGATCGCGGCGCACGAGTTGGTCGTGCCGAGGTCGATGCCGATGATGGGATCCTTTTGCATCGCGCGTGAACTCCGGGGAAGTGGGCGGCGGGGCGGGAGGCGCGCCCCCGCTTATCAATTCGCGACGTTAGTGCAACTTCACGGGGGTGCGCGAGCGCGAGGTCTCCTTCGGCCCGTCGCAGGGGGAGTCGCCAGGGGGTGGGAGCCGGTGGACGGGGGGGCGAGCCCGCCCGGGGGGTGGGGGGAGGGCCGGCGGAGAGCAAGGCCCCGGACACAAGGTGATGAGTCCCCTGGACTTCGCGCGGGCCGGGAGGAAAGGTCTGTGGGCCCCCGGCGTTTCGTGGCGGCGGCCCGCCCAGGTTGATTCGAGTGGGTTCCAAACACCCAGGCACAGGAGGAGAAGACCCGTGGAAGCCAAACGATACCTGCAGGAAGTGGGCGCCCAGGTGTCAGACGACTTCGTCAAGAACCGCTCCATCCTCTCCTTCGAGGAATACCTCACGCTCTTCATGGCGGAGCCTCGAGGCCAGGCGCGCAATGCCGCCCAGTACTTGCGCGACGTGATGGACTCCTTCGGCACGGAGACCGTGACGCACCCCACCGGGAAGATGCGCCGCTTCAAGGTCTTCGACGTGCCCGGCGGCGACCACCGGGACGGCCGCGTCGCGGGCCAGGAGGAGGTGCAGAACGCCGTCTACCGGATGCTCGGCAACTTCACGCGCGCCGGCCGCATCAACAAGCTCATCATGATGCACGGCCCCAACGGCAGCGCGAAGTCCACCTTCGTCAACGCCCTCAAGGCCGGCATGGAGCACTACTCGCGCCAGAGCGAGGGGGCGCTCTACCACATCAGCTGGATCTTCCCCTCGGAGAAGCTCGTCAAGGGCTCCATGGGCTTTGGCGGCGAGCGCATCCCCGCCGCCAGCGGGGACCTGTCCACCTACGCGCACCTGGACGCCGACTCCATCGACGTGCGCATCCCCTGCGAGCTGAGGGATCCGCCCCTCTTCGCCATTCCCCCCTCCGAGCGCCAGCGCCTGCTCGAGGGCGCGCTCAAGAAGAAGGGCGTGGGCACCGCGGAAGGGCAGGGCGAGGGCGACTTCGTCCTCTCCGACTTCATGCTGCACGGAGAGCTGTGCCACAAGTGCCGCAGCATCTACACGGCGCTCCTGGCCAACTACAAGGGCGACTACATGCAGGTGATGCGCCACGTGCGCGTCGAGCGCTTCTACATCTCGCGCCGCTACCAGGAGGGCACGGTGACGGTGGAGCCGCAGATGAGCGTGGACGCCATGTACCAGCAGGTGTCCGCGGACCGGGCCAAGCTGCTCAACATGCCGCCCGCGCTGCACAACGTGGCGCTCTTCGAGCCCCAGGGCGCGCTCGTGCACGCCAACCGCGGCCTCATCGAGTACTCGGACCTGCTCAAGCGCCCGCTGGAGGCCTTCAAGTACCTGTTGGGCTTCAGCGAGACGGCGCAGGTGCCGCTCGAGCACTTCGTGCTGCAACTCGACGAGGTGCTCCTCGCCTCGTCCAACGAGAAGCACCTGGGTGCCTTCAAGGAGCTGCCCGACTTCGCCTCGTTCAAGGGCCGCATCGAGCTGGTGCGCGTGCCCTACCTGCGCCGCTACAAGGCGGAGCAGGAGGTGTACGACGCGCAGATCACCCCCACCACCGTGGGCAAGCACGTGGCCCCGCATGCCACCGAGGTGGCCGCCATGTGGGCCGTGCTCACGCGCCTGAAGAAGCCCATCCCCGACCGCTACCCGCCCGGGGTCAAGGAGCTGGTGGATCAGATCACCCCGGTGGAGAAGATGTTCCTCTACGAGGACGGGGTGGTGCCCGACCGGCTCAGCCTCGCGCACGGCAAGGAGCTGCGCAAGCTCCGCGCGGACATGTACGAGGAGTCCGACGCCTACCCCAACTACGAGGGCCGCAGCGGCGCGAGCGCCCGGGAGATCAAGACGGCGCTGTTCAACGCCGCGCAGCACCCGGACTACAAGTGCCTGCACGCGCTCGCGGTGTTCGAGGAGCTGGAGGCCATCTGCAAGGACAAGAGCGTCTACGAGTTCCTCCTGCAGGAGGTGGTGGACGGCTACCATGACCACGAGGAGTTCGTGCGCGCGGTGCAGGCCACCTACCTCGACAAGGTGGACGAGGAGGTGCGCGAGTCCATGGGCCTGGTCTCCGAGGGGCAGTACCGCGAGCTCGTCGAGCGCTACGTCTACAACGTGAGCCACTGGGTGAAGGGCGAGAAGATCCGCAACCGCCACACCGGGGCCATGGAGCGCGTGGACGAGCAGCGCATGGCGGAGATGGAAGCCATCGTCATGCCCAAGGGGGAGGAGCCGGGCGAGTTCCGCCGGGGGCTCATCTCGCAGGTGGGCGCGCACAAGCTGGACCATCCGGACGACACGGAGATGGACTACCCGCGCATCTTCCCGGACCTGTTCCGCCGCCTGCGCGACCACTACTTCGAGGAGCGCAAGCGCGTGCTGCGCCGCAACAAGGAGAACGTCCTCAAGTACCTCTCCGAGGACCGTGGCACCCTGTCCGCGCGCGAGCAGTCCCAGGTGGAGAGCACCCTGAAGACGATGAGCGAGCGCTATGGCTACTGCGAGCACTGCGCCAAGGACGCCATCCTCTTCCTCATGAAGAAGCGCTACGGCTGAGCGGCTCCCGGGCGGCCAGGGGAGCTGGCGCACGGAGGGTGGGATGCTTTCCGGTGGGGCCTCGGAGGGGGAAGATCCTTGGGGCCTCACAGTTGGAAACTCCGGCCCTCTCTCCCCTTGTCCCTCCCCCTTGGAGCCTCGATGACGCGTTTCACCCTCGGCCTGCCCGGCCTGATCGCCCTGTTGTCCTGCGCGGCCACGTCGGCCTCGCCCGTGGCCCCTGCTTCCACGCAAGAGGCGAGGACGGACAACGCCGCGCCCGAGGTGGCCCGGCCGGTGGAGGCCCCCGCGCCGCGGCTGTCGCGCAAGGCGCAGGTCCAGCGCATCCTCCCGCACAACGTGCGGCTGGCGCTGCTCGAGGGGGAGAAGGTCCGCAGCACCGCCTCCGGGGTGGTGATCGGCAACGAGCAGACGCCGAAGGGGCCCATCAGCTACGTGCTCACCAACGCGCACGCGGTGGATACGCGGGAGCTCAAGCACCCGGGCCTCGTCGTCATCGTGGACGAGCGGGCCGACTCCACCGAGTACCGGGCCGAGGTGGTGGCGCTCGGGGCGGTGCCGGACATGGACCTGGCGCTGGTGAAGGTGCCCGGCCTGCCGCGCACGCCCGCGCGGCTCGCCACGGACGCGGAGCTGGAGATGGGCGAGGACGTGGTGGTGGCCGCCTCTCCCTTCGGCCGCGCCCTGTCGCTCTCCGGCGGCATGGTGTCCCAGATCGAGTGGGACAAGGAGAGCAAGCGGCCGCGCATGGTGAAGACGGACGCGCCCATCGGCTATGGCGCCTCGGGCGGCGGCATCTTCAGCCTGGAGTCCGGCAAGCTGCTCGCCATCGTCGAGGGCTACCGCACCGCCAAGGTGGGCTTCTCCGTGGCCGAGCAGGACTTCAGCTTCGACGTGCCCATGCCCGGGGAGACCTTCGCCGCGCCGGGCGCCAAGGTGCGCCAGTTCCTCGCCCAGCGCGGCTTCTCCCGGCTGCTGGGTGAAGGAGTGGGCGAGGCGGGCGGCCCGGCCGGGGCGCAGACCGCCAGCCGCTAGTCGCTAAACTCGACAGGGGGCGCCTCCACGGTACATCCCACGGGGGAGGCGCATATGGGCAACCGCAGTTCGTGGGATCAGTACTTCATGGACATCGCGCGGCAGGTCGCCAGCCGGGCCACCTGTGATCGCAAGCACGTGGGAGCGCTCCTGGTGCGAGATCGCACGATCCTCTCCACGGGTTACAACGGCTCCATCCGGGGCATGCCCCACTGCTCGGACGTGGGCCACCTGATGGAGAACGGCCACTGCGTGGCCACCGTCCACGCCGAGGCCAACGCCATCATCCAGGCGGCCAAGAACGGCGTGCGGATCGACAGCGAGCGCGACAAGCCCACCACGCTCTACACCACCGCCAGCCCCTGCTGGCCGTGCTTCAAGCTGATCGCCAACTCGGGCGTGAGCCGCATCGTCTATGGCGAGTTCTACCGGGATCCGCGCATCTTCGAGTACGCCGCCCGCCTGGGCATCGAGCTCGTGGGTCCCGGGCCGGAAGAGCAACCCTCCGAGCGTCGATAAACGGCACCGGGTGTCCAGCGGCGCACGGACCTCGAGTGCATTGGCGCTTGAAGGCAGGGGAAGCGTTCGCGAGACAACATCCCGAGGGCCGAGTGGCGGACGCTTGGTGTGGGAATTCCTCTTGCCCAGCAAGAATTACCGACCCAGGGTTGACGGTAATAACGCCAGTCCCTAAATCCTCGAAGCGACGGGGCGGCGATGGGCGCCAGTCAACCTCAGGAGAATCTGTGATCAACTCCACGGCTGCGAATAGCGGCGCGCCCCCGGTGCGCGAAGTGACGGAGACGGTGGTGGACGCCGCGCGCTACAGCACGGTGCCTTCCCTGATGGACAGCCTGCTGCACGATGTGCGCAATCCCTTGAATGCGATGTCCATCCACCTGGAGGTGTTGACCGAGAAGCTCAAGGTCGACGGCCAGGTGCCGCCCTCGCAAGAGAAGAACCTCAAGTCCATGCGTGAACAGATTCAGCGCGTGGATGGCATTCTGCGGCGTTTCGCGGAGTTCATCGTCAGCCGCCCCGGAGGTGCCGGGGAGGCGGATCTGTCGGAGACGGTGACACGTGCCATGGAGGTCCTGGCGCATGAGAGCCGCAAGCGGCGGCTCCAGGTGCGCCCCACGCTCGCGCCCGGCGTCCGGGCGCGGCTGGCGGACATCGGGGAGCTGGGCTTCCTCGTGGTGCAGGCGCTGACGCGGGCCTATGGCCGCTCGGAGACGGGGCACGAGGTCACGGTGGTGGTGCGCCGTGAGGACGCGAAGGCGGTGTTCGAGGTGGTGGACGCGAACGCCGCCGGGGTGGCGGGGAGCAGTGAGGCCTCGGCCGCCCTGGAACTGCGGTGTGCGCAGCTCGGTGTGGAGCTGCATCTGCTGGCCGGCACCTGCCGGTTGAGCTTCCCGCTCGCCTGATCCCAGGCGGGGCGGGGTGGTCTGGATTTTTTTCTCTCATCTTTCTCTTCATCCGAGCCGTTTTTGATGTCTGGAGGTCCCGTGGGCAGCGCGCGAATTCTGGCCGTGGACGACGAGCGCGATTCATGTGAGGCGCTGGCGGAGATGTTGACCGCCTGGGGTCACAAGGTGGAGACCGCCTTCGACGCACACGAGGCCCTGCGCAAGGCGGGCGAGTTCCGTCCGGACGTGGTGTTGTCGGACCTGGCGATGCCGGAGACGGACGGCCTGGGGCTGTTGCGCACGCTGCGCGACGAGCTGCCGGACTGCCCGGTGGTGCTGCTCACCGGCCACGGCACCATCGATGCCGCGGTGGCCGCCATCCGCGAGGGCGCCTACGACTTCATCGTCAAGCCGGTGGACACCGCGCGCCTCAAGGTCTGCATCGACCGCGCCCTGGAGAAGAAGGAGACGATGCGCGAGGTGCAGGGCCTGCGCCGGCGCCTCAAGCAGCTGGGCGCCACGGACTTCATCGGCCAGTCGGCGGTGATGCGCAAGGTGTTCGATCTCATCGAGAAGGTGGCCCCCTCCAAGGCGAGCGTGGCCATCTCCGGTGAGTCCGGCACGGGCAAGGAGGTGGTGGCGCGCTCCATCCACAACCTGTCGCAGCGGCGCGACAAGCCCTTCGTCGCCATCAACTGCGCCTCCATCCCCGCCACCCTCATCGAGTCGGAGATCTTCGGCCACGAGAAGGGCGCCTTCACCGGCGCGGATCAGCGCCGCCCCGGTGTGTTCGAGCTCGCCCACGGCGGCACACTCTTCCTGGACGAGTTGGGCGAGATCCCCATCGAGCTGCAGGCCAAGCTCCTGCGCGTGCTGGAAGAGGGACGGCTGCGGCGGCTCGGCGGCAAGGTGGAGCTCGAGGTGGACGTGCGCGTCTTGTGCGCCACCAACCGCGATCTCAAGAAGGAGATCGAGGCCAAGCGCTTCCGCGAGGATCTCTACTTCCGCCTCAACGTCTTCCAGATCCACCTGCCACCCCTGCGCGAGCGCCGCGACGACGTGCCCATCCTCGTGCAGCACTTCGTGGAGAAGTTCCGCGGAGACTCGGCCAAGCGCGTGACGGGCGTGCACCCGGACGCCATGGAGACGCTCAAGAACCACGAGTGGCCGGGCAACATCCGCGAGCTGCGCAACGCCGTGGAGCGCGCCGTCATCCTCTGCGATGGCGAACTCATCATGCGCGAGCACCTGCCGCCCGACATGGCGGGCAAGAGCCCCGAGCGCCACACCTTCCGGCTGCCCTACGGGCTGTCGCTCGACGCGGTGGAGCGCGAGTACATCCTCGGCAGCCTCCAGCGCAACAGCAACAACAAGGCGCGCACGGCGGAGATCCTCGGGGTGAGCGAGAAGACGCTCTACAACAAGCTCAACCGCTACGCGGCCGAGGCCCGTCAGGGCAAGGGCGGCGAGGGCAATACCCTGTCGTCGGGCCATGGCGGCTCGCTCATCAACAACGGCCCCGAGTTCCGCTGAGCGGACTTCGTGGACCCCGCACACCCTGCCTACCCCACAGGTGGGGTCGCGGGCGGTGGGCGCGCGTGAATCGGGCGGCCAGGTAGGCGGGCGCCCGGCTTCACGGTTGTCTTCGTTCGAGCGATGACGCACCGCGTTGGGTCGGGGGGGGACTGCCCGGTCTCTGCTTGACTCACAGGGTCGCGGCGGGCGATCCTTCAGGTCACACCACACCTCATGCGGCAGCCGGTAAGACTGTTCCCCACCCGAACAGAAGTCCGGCGAGTCCCGTTCGTGACCGTCCCCGAGAGGACGGAGGCGGGTTCGGCCGAGGGGTGTCAAGGAAGGCCATGTGTTCATGAGCGACGCACGAGTTCTTCACTTCTTCGGCGGCAAGGGTGGGGTGGGAAAGACCACACTCGCGGCGGCGTACGCCCTGCGGCTGGCGGATGAAGCGCCCAAGGAGCGGGTGCTGCTCGTCTCGTTGGATCCGGTGCGTTCGCTGTCGGATCTGCTGCGCAAGCCCCTGACGGGCAAGCCGACGAAGCTGGAGGCCGAGGAGACGGCGGAGCCCGTGAAGGAGGCCCCCAAGGCCAAGGGCAAGGGCGCCAAGGCGAAGCCGGACGGCGGCGTGTGGGCGATGGAGCTGGAGCCGGGCGCGCTGGGCAAGTCCTTCCTGAGCAAGTACGCGTCGGCGTTGCAGAAGGCGGCCGGCAAGGGCACCCACCTGTCGGAGGACGAGCTGGGCAAGCTGTACACCCAGGCCACGCCGGGGCTCGAGGAGCTGCTGGGGCTCTTGTACGTGGCGGAGCTGGCGGAGAGTGGTGAGTTCGATCGCGTGGTGGTGGACACCGCGCCCACCAGCCACACGCTGCGCCTGTTCGACATGCCGGTGGGTCTGCGCAAGTTCCTGGGCGTCGTGAGGGTGGGCTCGGAGAAGGGCTCGGGCGGCAAGGGCAAGAAGGCCGCCGCCGTGGCCGAGGAGCCCGGGTTCCTCGAGGAGCAGCTCGCCCGCGCGGAGAAGCTGCTCGCGCTGCTGAAGGATCCGGCGCGCACGGCCTTCCACCTGGTGGCGCTGGCGGAGCCGGTGCCCGAGGCCCAGACGCGCATGTACTTCGCGCAGCTGCGCGAGCGCGGCATCCCCGTGGTCGAGGTGGTGGTCAACCAGGTGGAGGACAAGGACGGCTGTGCCGCTTGTCTGGGCCGCCGCGGTCTCCAGGCGCCGCACGTGCGCAAGTATCAGGCGCTGGACAAGAACGTGCCGGTGCACCTGGTGGGCCGGCGCGAGGTGGCGCCCCGGGGCCTGGAGTTGCTCAAGCCCTTCGCCCAGGAGTGGGCGAGCGGCAAGGAGACCAAGACGCTGGAGTTCGCCGCCGCCGAGGGGCCTCCCGCCCTGGTGCGCGCGCCCTCCATGCCTCCCATCGCCGCGCCGCCGCTGCCGCCCACGCGGCTCATCTTCTTCGTGGGGCAGGGCGGGGTGGGCAAGAGCTCCTGCGCCGCCGCCGCCGCCGTCACGCTGACGGAGAAGGAGGGGCCGGTGCTCCTCATCTCCACGGATCCCGCGCACTCGCTGTCCGACGTGCTGCAGAGCCGGCTGACGGACGTGGAGACGCAGGTCAAGGGCACCAAGGGCCTGTACGCGCGCGAGCTGGACATGGCTGGCTGGTTCAACGCCGTGCGCAAGCGCTGGAAGGAAAAGGCGGAGAAGGCCTACGAGGGCGCGCCCAAGACGGGCAACGACGTGCCGGTGGATCTGCTGCTCTTCCGCAACCTGCTCGACGCGGCCCCCGCGGGCATCGACGAGCTGGCCGCCCTGTCGTGTCTGACGGATGCCCTGGTGCAGGAGCGCTTCAAGCGCATCGTCGTGGACGGCGCCCCCATGGTGTCCACCCTGCGCGTGGTGGAGCTGGTGGACACGGCCCGGAGCTGGTTCGGCGCCCTGCAGAGCGTGCTGTCCAAGCACAAGTCCAAGGGCCTGGGTGAGCTGGCCGAGGACATGGCCGGCTTCCTCAAGCACATCAAGCGTTTCGAGGAGGCCCTGGCCTCGCCCACCGAGTCGCGCTTCGTCGTCGTCACGCGTGGTGAGGAGCTGGCCGCCGAGCGCTCCGAGCGCCTGGTGCAGTACCTCAAGGATCGCAAGCTCCAGGTGGAGCGCGTGCTGGTCAACCGCGTGGGGCCCAAGGCGGACTGCCCCAAGTGCGAGAACCGGCGCAAGAACGAGCTCAACGCGGCCAAGAACATCGAGAAGACGATTGGCCTGCCGGTGACGGTGGCGCCCGCCCTGGGCCGTCACCCCGCCGGTCTGCGCGAGCTCAAGGCGTTCCGCACCGCCTGGTACGCCCTGAGCGCCACCGCGAAGACGAAGGCGGCCTGATCGGCCGCCGTGCCCCTCTCCCTCGCCGGCAGGGGGGTGCTTCAGCGCAGGTGCAGCCCACCCATGTTGCGCAGCACGCGCGGCAGCTGGTAGCGCAAGCCCTCCAACAACGGGTGCGTGGGCCGCGAGCGGAGCGCCTGGGGCAGGGCCTGGCCCTGTTCGAGCTGGAGCGCGATCGCCGGGCCCGCCAGCATCAGGCAGAGCGCCGGGACGATGCACAGCCCCACCGGCACCACCGTCGCGCCCACCAGGTGCAGTGCGCGCCGCGTCGCCGAGGGCCGCCCCGGCAGCGCCGTCAGCGTGCTCAGGCACCCGGCGAACAGGGCACCTCCGAGCAGCCCCAGCAGCGCCGCCAGCAGCCAGCTCGCCCCGCCCAGCACCGTGCCCAGCACGGGCTCGACGACGCCGGGCGCCGACGCCGCCAGCAGGAAGGCGAAGAAGAAGGGCGTCAACGCCACCAACGCCACCAAACCCCACTGCCGTCCCTCGAGTCTCACCATCCCCACCACCTCCCCAGGGAAAGGGTGGGCCGGGGCTCCCGTGCCGCCAAGTCCGTCAGGCGGCGATCCGTTCTATGCATCGCACTCCGGCGGCAGATCGGAGAACGTCCCCAGCGCGCCGAGCTGGAGCGCTCCCTTCTCGCTCAGCGTGCCCTCGACGGAGGGCTCGTTCGGGAAGGTCACCCGGAGGGTGCGCCCCCGGAGCGTGTAGGTGCCGGTCCGCTTCCGGGTGGTGACGCGCTGGGCCTTCTCGTCGAAGCCCGTCCGCTCCAGCACCACCCTCCGGGCGTCCGGGAAGGTGAGCTTCTCGCGGGCCATCCCCGCGTCGAGTTTGAACCACGTCACCCGGCGCAGCAGCTTCGGCAGATGGGCCTCGTTCTGGGGGGACAGGCCCAGCAGGCGCTGCCAGCCCAGGGTGTCGCGGATGGGATCCAGGTCCGCGTCGGCCTTGGCGCGCGTGAGCCGGCGCGGATCCAACTCGACCGAGCGCGTCAGGCGCTCGACGATCGTCTCCCGGTAGGCCGAGTGGTCACAAATCTTCCCCTTCTTGCGCAGCACCCCCAGGGTGGCCGCCACGTTGTAGTGGGCCAGGGCCATCTGCGGATCCGCCCGGGCCGCGGCCTCGAACTTTTCCAGGGCCTCGGGATATTGGCCCGCCTGATAGAGGCGGAAACCCTGGGTGTTGAGGGTGCGCGCCGAGGGGGCGGGCGCGGCGGACAGCAGGAGGGCGAGCAGCAGCGGGAGGGCGTCCATGTCGTCTCGACGAGGCGGGAAGGTGGGGATTCAGCGTACCGCGTAACAGGTTGCGCGTTGTCAGGCTGGGTGGCGGGTGATAGGGCTCCCGCGCCATGGCGAACGGCATCAACTATCCACTCGATTTCGAGCGCCCGCTCATCGAGCTGGAGAAGAAGATCGGCGAGCTGAAGACGCTCTCGGAGAGCGGCTCGGTGGATTTCTCCTCGGAAATCTCCAAGCTGGAGAAGAAGGCGAAGAAGCTCCAGACGGAGATCTTCAGCGACCTGTCGCGCTGGCAGGTCGTCCAACTGTCGCGTCACAGCTCGCGTCCCTACTTCCTGGACTACGTCCAGTACCTGTTCACGGACTTCCTGGAGCTGGCCGGGGACAGGCACTTCGGAGAGGACTCGTCCATCGTGGGCGGCTTCGCGCGCTTCGACGGGCAGGTGGTGATGATCATCGGCCACCAGAAGGGGCGCAACACGAAGGAGAACATGGCGCGCAACTTCGGCATGCCGCGCCCGGAGGGCTACCGCAAGGCGCGCCGGCTGATGGAGATGGCCGAGCGCTTCGACAAGCCCATCCTCACCTTCGTGGACACGCCGGGCGCCTACCCGGGCATCGGCGCCGAGGAGCGCGGCCAGGCCGAGGCGATCGCCGTCAACCTGGAGGTGATGAGCCGGCTCAAGGTGCCCATCGTCTCCACGGTGGTGGGCGAGGGCGGCTCGGGTGGCGCGCTCGCCATCGGCGTGGGCAACCGCGTGCTGATGCTGGAGAACAGCATCTACTCGGTCATCTCCCCCGAGGCGTGCTCCTCCATCCTCTACCGCGACTCCTCCAAGGCGGAGAAGGCGGCGGACGCGCTCAAGCTCACCGCGCGCGATCTCATGGGGATGAACATCATCGACGAGATCATCTCCGAGCCCGCGGGCGGCGCGCACCGCGACCACGCCAAGGCGGCGCAGAACGTGGGGCAGGCGCTGCGCAAGCACCTCGATGAGCTGTCGGGCCTGTCTCCGGACGACCTCGTGAGGGATCGCTACGAGCGCTTCCGCAAGCTCGGCGTGTTCTCCGGACGTTAGCCGCACCGTCCCGTCTCCAGGAGAGAGCCCCTCAATGACTTCCAGACCCTTCATCGTGGCCATCGACGGACCGGCGGGCGCGGGCAAGTCCACCGTGTCCAAGGTGCTCGCTCGCCGCCTGGGCTTCGCGCTGGTGGACACGGGCGCCATCTACCGGTGCGTGGCGCTCAAGGCGCGGCGCGAGGGGATCGCGTTCGACGACGACGCCGGCCTGGGCACGCTGCTGGCGAGCGTGCGCGTGTCCTTCGAGGTGGTGGGCGAGGACAACCACGTGTTCCTGGACGGCGAGGACGTGTCGCAGGAGATCCGCACGCCGGAGAACTCCATGGCGGCCTCGCAGGTGTCGAGCCGGCCCGTGGTGCGCGAGGGGCTGCTGTCGCTGCAGCGGCGTCTGGCGCTCCAGGCGCCCAAGGGCGCCATCCTCGAGGGACGGGACATCGGCACGGTGGTGTTCCCGGACGCGGACGCCAAGTTCTTCCTGGAGGCGGATCCCGACATCCGCGCCCGCCGTCGCTTCGAGGAGCTGTTCCAGAAGGGCGTGGAGCGCGCGCTGCCGGACGTCCTGGCCGATCAGGTCAAGCGCGACCAGGATGATGCCTCCCGCGCCGTGGCACCGCTCAAGCCGGCGGACGATGCCCGGCGGGTGGACTCCTCGCTGCTGCCGCTGTCCGAGGTGGTGCGCACGCTGGAGCAGGAGATCCTCGCGCGCATGGCCCGGCGCTGAGCGCCCCGCCTACTTGCGCCGGGGCCGGGAGAACCAGCCCATGAGCGCCTCGAGGGCGCGGCGGTCCGCGTCGTCGAAGGTGGCCTTGTGCTCGGAGTCGATGTCGAGCACGGCGATGAGCTCCCGCTGGGGATTGTAGACGGGCACGACGATTTCCGAGGCCGAGCGGCCATCGCAGGTGATGTGGCCCGGGAAGGAGTGCACGTCCTCGACGATGACGGTGCGGCCCTCGGCGGCGGAGGTGCCGCACACGCCCTTGCCGAAGCGGATCTCCAGGCAGCCGAGCGTGCCCTGATAGGGGCCGACGCGCAGCAGCTTGCCCGGCTCCACCACCCGGTAGAAGCCCGTCCACAGGTGACCGAAGGCGTGGTGCAGCAGACAGCTCATCGTGGCCATGGCCGCCACGTCGTCGTCGATGCCCTCCAGGACGGCCTCGACGTGTTGGTGCAACTCGGCATAGGCCTCGGCCTTGGGCCGGCCACGCAGATCCAGGGTGACTTCCGCCATGGTGTGGACTCCTCGATACGGTCGCCGGAGGGCGTCCCTCCAGGCGGGGCGTAGGTTTATCCTGAAGCCCTTTTCGCCGCGACTCCGAACACCGTGACAACTGGGAGGCTGCCTTGGAGTGGCCCTACTCGAAGATGGGGACGGAGTCGTCCCGGGTCTCCTTGCCGGACCTGGCGGCCCGGGTCGGGCGGGCGGGCTCCACCGCGGCGGCCTTCACCGGCGTCATCGTCACGCTCACGTCCTGCGAGTCCGACACCACTCCGGTGAAGTCCAGCTTGAGCTTGCGCTCCTCGTACTGGGCCATGCGGAAGGTGAGCTCGCGCACCTGGCCGCGCGGGAGCTGACGATCCAGTGGCGTCGTGCCGATCTGCACGTCCCCGTCGAACACGCTGGCGCCCACGGGAGTGGAGCGGATGTGCACCAGGAGCATGCCGTTGTCGGCGGGACGGGGCGCGGCGGCGCGTGGCGCGGCGGGCTGCGACTTCACCGCCACGGGGTCCGCCGCGGCCGGGGCGGGCTTGGGCCGCAGCGCGACGACCGCTCCGGCCGTGGCGAAGAGCACCAGCGACGCGACCGCGATGGAGATCTTCTTCACCGACCACTTGAAGGGCACTTCCTCGGGAGCGGGGGGCGGGGCGGCCCGGGGCGCGTTCGTCCTCGGGCGCATGCCCGGCGAGGTGGCGCCCACGCGGGAGACGCCTCCCCCGACGATGCTGGGCTGGCGGGACCCCGGCGCCGCGTTCCTCACGGCGGACGGCTGGCCCGCGCGGGAGCCGGAGGCGGGCGTTCCACTCCGGGCGCCCGAGCCTGGCTTGGGACGCACGGCGCTCGCGGAGGAGCGGCTGCGCGACCCACTGCGCTGACCGGCCTTGCTCCTGCTGCCACCACCCGCCGCCTCGGGCGAGGAGTTGGTGGGCAGCGCGTCGAGCTGCTGCGCGGACAGGGGCGCCACCGCTTCCATCATGGCCTCGATGAACTCCTCGGCGCTCTGGTAGCGGTCCTCCTTCTCGGGGGCGAGCGCGATCTGGAAGAACTCCTCCAGGGCCGGGGGCACGGGCGCGCCCTGGCGCTTGGAGGCCACCGTGGGCACCGGCTGCGTCAGGGCGGCGGTGAGCGCCTTGCGCACCGAGTTGGCCCCATAGGGTGAGGTGCCCGTGAGGCAGTAGTAGAGGACGCCGCCCATCGAGTAGAGGTCGGAGCGGTGATCCACGTGATCTCCACCGGCCTGCTCGGGCGGCATGTACTGGGGCGTGCCAAGCACCTGGCCGGTGGTGGTGAGCTGCTGCTCCTCCTCGATCTCCAGCGCCTTCACGAGGCCGAAGTCCAGCACCTTGACGAAGTCCCGCCCGTCGAGCTGCTGCACCATGATGTTGTGCGGCTTGATGTCGCGGTGGACGGCGGCCTGCTCGTGCGCGTGGGCGAGGCCCCGGCACGCCTGCTCGATGATGTCCACCGCGCGGCGCAGGCTCATGGGGCCATCGCGCTTGACGAGCTCGCGCAGGCTCTCGCCCTCGAGCAGCTCCATGACGTAGTAGCAGGTGCCGTCCTGGGCGCGGCCGAAGTCGTAGATGGTGATGACGTTGGGGTGGCGCAGCCGGCTGGCGACCTCCGCCTCGCGCCGGAAGCGCTCGAAGAACTGGGGCGCGGCGGCGAGCGAGGGGTTGAGCGTCTTGACGGCGACCGGCCGCTGCACGGACGTCTGCGTGGCACGGAAGACCATGCCCATGCCGCCCTGGCCGAGCACGTCCTCGATTTGGTAGCGGCCATCGAGCACCTGCCCGATGAGCGCCATCTGGGAGCCGCCGCAGAGATGATCGGGACCGTCGGTGCTGCCGCAGTGCTGACAGGGGGAAGCCATGGGGTCGCGAGTATAGGGGAAGCTCGGAGGCCGGGGGCAGGGGGAGTGGCGGGGATCGCGCATGGATTCCGGGCCGCCCAGGAGGCGAGCAGGCAGATCAGTCGTTCCCGTCCGAGCGGCGGGCTGTTACATCCCCGGATTCGCCATGAGCCTCGTCATCGCCCAGGACATCTGCCTCTCCTACGGGAAGAAGGTTCTCTTCGATTCTGAGAGTTTCACGCTCGGCCCCAAGGACCGTGTGGGCCTGGTGGGCGCCAACGGCACCGGCAAGAGTTCGTTGATGAAGATCCTCGCCGGCGTGCAGCACCCGGACTCGGGGACGCTCACCTACCGGCGCAAGTCCCGGATTGGCTACCTGCCCCAGGAACTCGCCGGGCTGCCCGAGGGCTCTGTGGTGGACGCGGTGATGAGCACCGTGCCCGGCCGGGACTCGCTGGAGGCGCGACTGCGCGACACGGAGGCGGCGCTCGCCGCGGCCGGCTCCGAGGAGGAGCAACTCGAGCTCTCCCAATCGCTCGCGGACCTGCACGCGGAGCTGGATCACTTCGAGGAGCACTACGGTCGGCATCACGCCGAGCGCATCCTCAAGGGCCTGGGCTTCCGGGAGGCGGACCTCGCCAAGCCCACGGGAGCGCTCAGTGGCGGGTGGCGGATGCGCGCGGCGCTCGCGGGGCTCTTGCTCCAGGATCCGGACTTGCTGCTCATGGACGAGCCCACCAACCACCTGGACGTGCCCACCCAGGCGTGGTTCGACGGCTTCCTCAAGCGCTCGAACAAGGCGGTGGTGCTCATCTCCCACGACAAGGACTTCCTCAACCGGCAGGTGGGCCGCATCCTGTCGCTGGAACTCGAGGGGCTGCGCTCGTACGTGGGCAACTACGACACGTACAAGCGCCAGCGCGCCGAGGAGAAGGAGCAGCTCAAGGCCCAGGCCGAGAAGGTGGAGGCGCGCAAGGCGGAGCTGCAGGGCTTCATCGATCGCTTCGGCGCCAAGGCCACCAAGGCCCGTCAGGCGCAGAGCCGCGCGAAGATGCTCGAGAAGCTCGAGGACGTGCAGGTGATCGAGGAGCGGGCCACCATGCGCTTCCGCTTCCCGGAGGTGGAGCGCTCGGGGCGCGACGTGGTGACGCTCGAGGGCATCCAGAAGCGCTACGGCGAGGCGGTGGTGTACTCGGGGCTGGATGCGCGCGTGGAGCGCGGCCAGCGCATCGCGGTGGTGGGCGCCAACGGCGCGGGCAAGACGACGCTGTTGAAGATCGTCGCGGGCGAGCTCGCGCCGGACGGCGGCACGGTGAAGCTCGGGCACAACGTGGTGATGGGGTATTACGCGCAGCACCACGGCGACAAGCTCGACAAGCGCAACACCATCATCGAGGAGGTGCGCCCGCTGGCGGCGGACAAGCCGGAGAGCTTCGTGCGCGGGGTGCTCGGCTCGTTCATGTTCTCGGGCGATGACGTGGACAAGCCCGTGGGCGTGCTCAGCGGTGGAGAGCGGGCGCGCGTAGCGCTGGCCAAGCTGCTGCTGGTGCCCTCCAACCTGCTGCTCATGGACGAGCCCACCAACCACCTGGACCTGGACTCGACGGAGATGCTCATCGAGGCGCTCCAGGGCTACGGCGGCACGCTGCTCTTCGTGTCCCACAACCGCGCGTTCGTGAACGGGCTGTCCACGCACGTCTGGGACGTGGTGGGCGGCAAGGTGGAGACGCACCCGGGCAACCTGGACGACTACCTCTACCACCAGGAGCAGCGGCGCCTGGCGCTGGAGGCGGAGGGCGGGGGCGACAAGCCGGCGGAGAAGGGCGCGGCGGCGGGGCTCTCGGAGAAGGACCGCAAGCGCCTGGAGGCCGAGGCCCGTCAGCGGCGCAGCGTCGTCGAGGGCCCCATCAAGAAGGAGATCGCGAAGCTGGAGGAGGCGATCGCCAAGCTGGAGCAGGCGCAGAAGGAGCGCGAGACGCAACTGGCGGACTCGGCGCTCTACAACGACTTCGCCAAGGCCAAGCCGCTCATGGACGCCCACCGGGACGGCAAGAGCGAGCTGGAGCAGCTCTACGCGCGGTGGGAGACCGCGCAGGAGAAGCTCGCCGAGGCGACCGCCTCGCTCTGAGGCGGAGCGCCCGGGCGGGGGTCAGTGGTTGCGAACCGGGGTGGCATCGTGCCGGCCCCAGCCGCCTCCACGCGGACCGTCATTGTCTCTGCCGCGAGGTCCGTCATGGTCCCGGCCACGAGGACCGTCATGGTCCCGGCCACGAGGCCCGGAATCGTGGTCCCGGCCACGAGGACCGTCATGGTCCCGGCGGGGGCCGTCGTTGCGATCCCGCCAGGGGCCATTGGGCCGGGAGTCATGGTGGCGCGGCCCGCGATCCCAGTCCCGATCCCGGTAATAGGGGGGCGGGTTGTAGCGGGGCCCGTGGCGGTACCCATATGGCCGGCTCCAGTGGAACATCGGGTAGCGGCGCCAGGTGTGCACGAAGTAGCTCGGCCGGCCCCAACCCACGGAGATGCGCGCGTACCGGTACTCCGGCACGACGACCCGGGTCGAGCCATGGATCGCCCAGCCCCCACCCACGAAGTACCAGGAGGGACCGCGACGCACCCAGCGCGGCGTGACGAAGACGAGGCCCGGACGAGGCGGAGCCATCCAGCTCCCGGCCACCCAGGACCAGTTGACCCCTGACCAGTACCAGTACCCGGGAGCCCACGTGTAGGAAGGTGCTGGCGCGGGGGGCGGCGTCTCCATCTGCGGCGCCGGAGGAGCCTGGGAGGCGACGACCTCCTCGTTGGTGACGGCGATGGGAATCTCCACCTGCGTCGAGCCGGGCCGCGCCCAGCCACCGGAGATCCACCGCCAGCCCGAGCCCTCCTGCTGCCAGTAGCCGTTGATGAACTGGTAGCCCGGCATGGAGGCGATCCAGGTGCCCGGATTGAAGCGCCACTCGTTGCCGTCCCAGTACCAGTGGCCGGAGGCCCACACCGCGTCACGGAAGGGGCGGGCCGTCTGCACCTCGTTGGGCAGGGCCGGAGGCGCGTAGGGGGCCAGGGGGCCCGTCTCCTCCTCGTAGGAGTCCTCCTCGTCGTAGTACCCCTGCGAGGCCTCCTGCGAATAGGAAGGCGCGGTCTGCCCGTGAACGACGGGGGCCGCCAACCCGATCATCAGACACATCCACCACCGAGGAGTCATGACGCTCTCCAATCCATTCGGTCCCGGCCCGTCGTCGCACGAACGGAGCGTGCCCGGGCTTGGAATCTGTGGAGGTGGGGACGTCCGTCACCACGGAGTATTCATGCCACCTCGTCCACCCACCCCATGGCCATCCTTTCCCCTGGAGGCAACCCCCTCCGGGCGGACGGGCGGGGGGACGGAGCGCGGAGTGTCCAGGGTGGGAAACGCGGGCCTCAAGGGGCCCGGCGTCGGAAGGGAAGGGCTCGCCCGAGCAGCAGGAGCCCGCCGAGCACCAGGGCCGTGGGACCCAGCCAATCCCCCCAGGCGACCAGGAGGGTGGTCAGCCGCGGCGGGGGCGGCACGCTCAGCGCGAGGCTCGCGCGGTGGTCATCGGGCACCTCGGTGAGCACCTCGCCCGTGGCGCTGATGAGGGCGGAGATGCCCGAGTTGGTGACGCGCACCTGCGGCAGCCGCGTCTCGATGCTACGAAACGCCGCGTGCATCAGGTGCAGCTTGGGCCCGGGGGTCCCCTGGAACCAGGAGTCGTTGGACAGCGTCACGATGAGCTCCGCGCCCCGCCGCGCCTCCTCGGCGACGTAGCCGGGGAAGATGGACTCGTAGCAGATGAGCGGCGCGATGGTGAGTCGCCGGCCCTCGCGCAGGGTCAGCTCCAGCGCGCGTGGTCCCGGCCCCCGCTTCCAGTAGCCCGTCCACGGCAGACGCTCGCGCAGCCACGGCGAGTCGAGTGACTCGGGCACCCACTCGGTGAGGGGAAAGAGCATCGTCTTGCGGTAGGCCGAGCGCGTCAGCTCCGCCCCGCGTCCCGGTCCCACGAACATGGCGGCGTTGTACTCGCGCTCCTGCTCGAGCTCGTAGGTGCCGAAGAGCAGGGGCACCCGGCGCTCGGAGATGTACCCAGCCAGGTCCGCGTCGAACTCGGCGCCCGCCTCGCTCTTGGGCGAGCCGTACGTCGTCGGGTACACCGTCTCGGGCCAGATGAGCAGATCCACGCCCCGGCCCTGGAGCAGCTCGTCCGAGAGCCGATAGTGCGTGTCGAGGATCATCCGCACCACCTCGTACATGCCCGTCTCCGCCGCGAGCTTGTCGTATTTGGTGATGTTCGCCTGGACGACGCCCACCTCCAGGGCGGGCTCGCGTGCCGTCTCCCGCGCCACCTGCCAGATGCGAAGCCGCCCATACCCGCTCCCCGCCAGGACGAGCACCGCCAGCACGGCCAGCGGCACCGCCACGCGCCGGGGGGCCTCCCGCGCCTCGAGCGCCTTGCCCGCGGCGAGCACGCACTCGTTGCCGATGAGCAGCAGGAAGGTGAGCCCGTGTGCTCCGGCGAGATCCGCCACTTGCCGGAGGGACTCGGAGGCGTAGAAGCCGTGGCCCAACGTCTCCGCGAAGAGCTTGGGGCACAGCCACTCGGTGCCCACGTACACGAGGGCGCTCGTGAGGGTGATGCGCCAGAAGCCGAGGGGCTCCGAGGTGGTGCGCCGCAGGTGGTGGCGCACGAGCGCGAAGACGATGAACTGCGACTCCATGAGCGGCGCCAGCAGCAACACGGCGAGCCAGCACACCGCGAGGGGCGCCTGGGAGTAGCCGTGCAGCGCCTCGGGGAACCAGCCGAAGATGGCCGCGGTGAAGGTCATGGCGAGCGCCGTGCCCGCGAGGACGGCCTCCTTCCCGGAGCGAGTGCGATCCAACACCCACAACCAGGGGACGAGCTCCACCCAGCCGAGCGCCACCCACCGTGGCTCCAGGCGCGCGAACCAGGCGAGGAGGGCGCTACTCGCCAGGATGCCGAGCAGCGCGGGCCCCCATCGCCCCGCGCGTGCCGTCCACCCGCTCATGGCAGGGGCTCCACTCCTTCGGGCCCCTCGGGAAGCTCCAGGACTTCCAGGGGCATGCCCGGGGGCGCCAGCTCCATCGGGACGACGCGGTTGGCGGGCAACTCCACCGGCTGTCCGTTCGAGTCGGTCGGGTGGTAGTCCGGATGGAACATGAGGATGGCCTTCACCGGCTGCCCATCATCCGTGGACTGGTAGTGGCGCACGTAGCCGGGGGGGAGCTCGAAGCCCTCGGGCACGACGAGGCCCTGCTTGAGGGGCTTGGTTCCCTGGCGGTACAGGTGGACGCCGTCCGAGGGTTCCGCGGGCTCGTCCGGTGGCGTCACGGGCTCCGGCACGGGCGGGGCCTCGGCATGGGGGAGGGGAGCGGGCGTGTTGCCCGTGCGCGGTGGCGGCGGTGGTGGACGGGTCGCCGTGACGCGCGTGGGCGCGACCCGCTCGGGCGCGGGGGAGGGGTCCTCGGGCCACAGCAGCCACGCGCACAGGGCCGCGCAGCCGGCGGTGAAGCCGAGTGCCAGCCAGATGAGCCAGGTGCCCTGGGACGTGTTCTTCTTCTGGATGCGGGTCACGCCGTCACCATCGACGTGCCGCTCATAGGTAGGAGGCCGCGAAGCCATTCTCGCCCCTGTTCTTCGGGCCTCGTATGCTACGGACCCCTCGCCTCCCGGGCAATCCGTCCCCATGTCCTCTCCGCTCGCCGATGCCGCCACGGCGCCCGCCGCTCCGCGTCAGGCCACCCTCCCGGGCTTCCCCGTTCGCGCCTGGACGGCACCGCAACGGTTCGCCGACGCCGTGCTCCAGGCCCTGCTCGCGGCCGCTGTGCTCGCCGCCGCGGTGCTCATCCTCTTCTTTACCTTCGATGGCGAGTCCAACCCGGCGCCTCCGTCTCGGGCTGGTGTGCTCGCGTTGCTCGCACTGGGCCTGTATGGGCTCCTCCGCCTGTTGCGCTGGCGCTCGGCCGCCACCCTCCAGGTGGAACCCGAGCGGCTCGTGCTGGAGCGTCGCGGGGACCGGTTCGAGATTCCCGTGTCCTCGGTGGAGTCCGTTCGCGGGTGGCGGTGGCCGCTGCCGGTCGCGGGGCTCGGGCTGCGGATGCGCTCGGGGAGGAGCTTCCAATACGGCGTCCAGGTGGAAGATCCGCTCCCCGTACTGGAGGCGCTCGGCCAGGAGCAGGCCCAGGCGCGCGAGGAGGCGCGGCATCCGCTCACCGCCTTCGCTCATGCCCGGGCGACGGTGATGCGTCCGGGGGCACGCCTGCTCGCGTTCAAGTTCCTCCTGTTTCCCCTCATCCCCGGCGGCATCATGTTCCGGGCCAATCAATACATCACCTACGGCGGACCGTTCGCGCAGTACCGCATGTATGGACTCGCGCCCTACCTGCAAAGCCTCTTCACCTACTGGGTGTATTTCGGAGCGGCACTCGTCGTGTATGCCGCGCTCCTGCGCGTACCCGCGGAAGTGTTGGCACTTGGGGGGACGTGGTTGTCTCCACGTCGCGCGCGAGGGGTCCGGCGGTTCGTGGAGATCACCTGCGCGCTGCTCTACTTCGTGGGCTCCCTCGGGCTCCTGGCGGTGCAATTCCTGTCGTGACATCTCCACTCATGGCGCGCCGAAGTGACGACGCAGTCCCCGCTGGCCCACTGGCGTGACGATGAGTCCGCGCGAGTCGGGTTGACGCTCGACCCAGCCCAGCGCGAACACACGTGAGGCGAGCGCCGCCCCCAGTGCACCGGCGAGGTGATCCCGCCGCTCGCTCCAGTCGAGGCAGCGGTGGGCGAACTGGCGCCGCTGTTCGCGCAAGGGGGCCACTTCGATTCCAAAGGCCTCGAACCACTCCTCACCGCTCGGTGTCAGCGCGAAGGCTCGCCGCCGGAGGGAGAGGTGCCCGCCTCTCAGGAGCGCATCGGTGATGCCCATCCCGAGCCGCCCCGCGAGATGGTCATAGCAGTAGCGCGCGGCCCGGAGATTCTCCGGCGTCGCCGACGCGCGAGGCGCCCGGACCGCCACTGTCATCAGCGCTTCCACCATGCGCGCCACGGTGGGCGTGGCGAGCCGGAACACCTTGTTGCGCCCCTGTCGGGTCGAGCGGATCAACCGGGCCTGCTCCAGCCGGCGGAGGTGCACCGTCGCCGTCGCGGGGCTCACGCCCGTGCCGAAGGCCAATTCCTTGGCGACGAGCGACCGGCCTTCCATGAGCAATTCCAACATCCGGATCCGCGTGGCATCTCCGACGGCACCCGCCAGCTCGGCGAGGTCCGGCCCCGCGTTCATCGTTCGTTCCATGACGAACCATTTTCTAGCACGCGGAAGGGTCAAGAAGGGCAGTGTCTCCCGGGCGAGGACCGATGACTCCCCCCACAGACCCGTATCAGGCCGTCACGCACCCCGACCCCTACCCGTACTACGCGAGCTTGTGTGCTCGAGGCGGTCTGCAACGCATCGCGGGCTTCGCGCCCTGGATCGCGGCGGATGCCGCCACGGTGCGCGCCGTGCTCACGAGCGAGGCCTGCCGGGTTCGCCCCCAGGCGGAGCCCGTCCCGCCACACCTGCTCGGCTCTCCCGCTGGCGCGCTCTTCGGGCGACTCGTGCGGATGAACGATGGAGCGCCCTCCGCCGTCGTGAAACAAGCTCTGGCCGCCGCGCTTCCGACGGTGATGCGGAGCGTGGAAGCGGAAAGCCGCCGTTGGTCGGCCCGGCTCTTCTCCGAGCCCCGGCTGTCCCTCCTGCCGGAGAAGGCGCTCCAGCTTCCCGTGTTCGTGCTCGGCTCCCTGCTGGGGTTCCCGGAGGACTCCTTGGAGGAGAGCGTGCGGGAGGTGGATGCATACGTCCGTTCGGTGGCCTGGCCGGAGGCGCGCACCGAGGGCGTCCTGGGCGCCGCACGGCTCGTCGAGCGCGTGACGGCCTGTCTCCAGGGGATGCCCCGTGCACCATGCCTGCTCGGTGCCTTCTCCGCGCGGATGAGGGAGGAGGGCGGTCCACTGGATGCACTGGTTCCCAACGCGGTGGGACTTCTCACCCAGTCGTATGAGGCGACCGCCGGCCTCCTGGGGGCCGCGTTGCTCGCCTTCTCCCGGGAGCCCGCGCTGAGGGAACAACTCGATCGGGGCGAGTGCTCCATCGACGATGTGGTCCGGGAGGCGGCGCGCCACGAGTCCCCCATCCAGAACACCCGACGCTTCGTTCACGCGCGCGCGACCGTTGCGAATCAGGAGCTGGAAGCGGGGGCGACGGTGGTCGTCGTGCTCGCCGCCGCGAACCGCGATCCCCGGGTGAATCCCCAGCCCGATGCGTTCCTCCCATGCCGCCCCGGCCGCCAGACCTTCACCTTCGGCCTGGGCGCCCATGTCTGTCCGGGCCAGGAACTCGCGGTGACGATGGTGTCCGCGGCGGTGGAGCGCGTGCTCGCGAGTGGCCTGGAACTCACCCCGCTGTCGAAGTCCATCACCTGGCGCGCATCCACCAATGCTCGCATCCTGGGAGGTCTACAATGATTGCCGTCATCTTCGAGGTCTGGGCCCACGAGGACCACCGCCAGCGGTATCTCGATCTCGCCGCGGCCTTGCGGCCCCTGCTGTCGGGCATCGACGGATTCATCTCCATCGAGCGCTTCCAGAGCCTCGGCGATCCAGGCAAGTTGCTGTCACTGTCCTACTGGCGCGACGAGGCGGCGGTGGCCGAATGGCGGCGCCAGGAAGCCCACCGGGAAGCCCAGGGCGAGGGCCGGGGAGGCGTGTTCCGCGACTACCGTCTGCGCGTGGCCCATGTCGTCAGGGATTACGGCTTGACGGACCAGGCGGGAGTACCCGCGGACAGTCGCACCGTGCACGGCTGACCAGGAACAGCCTCGAGGACACTTTCAAGGTCCGCGGCTGCCGCGTCTGCTCATTCGATGGTCGACGGCAGGGAGATGATGAAGGTCGCCCCCTGGCCCTCCTGCCCATCGACACTGAGCATCCCACGGTGCCCCTGCACCACGATTTCGTAGCTCAAGGACAGGCCCAGCCCCGTTCCGACACCGGGGGGCTTCGTCGTGAAGAAGGGCTCGAAGACCCTGCTCTTCAACGCGGCCGGGAGACCCACGCCGTTGTCCTCGACCAGGATCTCCACGTTCTGGCCCTGCCTGCGTGTGCGGACGGTGACCCTGGGGACGTACTGTCCCCGGGGCACGGAGAGTTGCCGCTCTCGAATGGCATAGAAGGCGTTGTTGAGCAGGTTGACGAGGACACGCCCGATGTCCTGCGGCACCAACTCGGCCTCGCCGGCCGCCCCGTCGTAGGCCCGCTCAAGTAACACCCCGCCTTGTTCCTCCAGCCCCTTCAGGCCATGTTGCGCCAGCTTGACGTACTCGTCCACCAACGCGTTGACGCCGGTCACCTGGCGCTCGCCGGAGGCCCCGCTCGCGTGCTGCATCATGCTGCGGATGATGTCGTCGGCTCGTTTTCCGTGCTCGAGGATCCTCTCTCCATTGGTCAGCACATCCGCGAGCATGCTCTCGATGTCGCGCGGGGAGAACGAGGGGTTGTTCTTCAGTTCATCGAACAGCTCCCGGATGAGCTCGACGTTGAGCTCGGCGAAGTTGTTGATGAAGTTGAGTGGGTTCTTGATTTCGTGCGCGATGCCGGCGGCCAGTTGCCCCAGCGAGGCCATCTTCTCTGCCTGGACGAGCTGGAGCTGCGTCTTCCGGAGGTGCTGGAGCGCGGACTGCAGGTCCGTGTTCCTGGCCCGCAGCTCCTCGGTCCGTTTCTCCACCTTCTTCTCCATGTCGTCGTAGAGCAGCGCGTTCTGGATGGAGATGGCGATCTGGTGAGACAGCAGGCGCAGGAACTCAAGCCGCTCCTGGGTGAACGCGCCGGTGGTGAGGTTGTTCTCCAGGTACAGGATGCCCACCAGTTGCCCCTGGGTGATGAGGGGAGTGCCCAGGATGGAGCGGGGTTCGCTGCGGGTGACGTACGGGTCTCGCGTGAAGTCTCCCTCGTGGAGGGCGTCGTTGAGGATGACGCTCTCCTTCGTCCGAGCGACGTAGTTGATGAGGCCTTGCGCGATGGACGGGTAACTGTCGGCCGCCATGGGGAGCGCCTGGGCCTCGGAAGCATTCCGCGCATCCTGGCCCGCATCCACGTGAACCGTCAGCCGTTCATCCCTCGCGAGGAGGAGGATGCCACGCTCTGCTCCGGCGTTCTCGATGACAATGCCCATCAGCTTGGAAAGGAGCTTGTCGAGCACGATCTCACTGGAGATTGCCTGACACGCCTTGACGAGGCTGATGAGATCGAGCGCACCGGAAGCCCCGGGTCTCGTGTTGCCGGAAGGAGCCGCGCTGGGTCTGGCCTCCTCCGTGTCCTCGCGCAGATGCGGGTACTTCGCGGCCAGGTCTTTCACCTTGTGTACGGCTCCCCACAACCGGTAGCCGTAATAGGCGGCGTCCAGGAGTTCGCGAGCGCGCTGCTCCTGGCCCCGTTTCCGGAAGAACCGCGCGGCCAGCTCATTCGCCAGTGCTTCCTGGTGGGGGAAGCCGTGCTTGTTGGCCAGCGCGATGGCCTGTTCGTACAGTCCCACCGCCTCGGCGTCCTTTCCGGAGAGATGGGCCTGCTCCGCGGCCACCAGGGCGTGCATGTGTGCGAAGTTCGCGGGACAGCTCTCCGCCCACTGCTTCATTTGTTTCTGATGGGCCTCGAGCCGTGCCCAGGACTTCTGACGCTCGTCCTCGGACTGCTTCATGTAGTCCGCGGCGAGGCTGAGTGAGGTGTAGAAGATGTGTTGGGCCACCGCTGCGTTGTTGGCGATGGCGCGGATGAGCCTCTCCGCGTTCCTCGACGCTTCGAGGGCGGCGGATGTCTCGCCGTAGTGACAAAGAACCATCGTCTTGAAGACGTAGAAGAAGCAGCTGGCCGGAGCGCTTTTGTTCGCCTGACATTGAATGAGGAACTCTTCCTCGGTCAGGCCTTCCATGCTGAAGTCCAGTCGCCCAGCCGTCATCCCGCTCAGGTTGGCGACGATGAGCTTTGTTCCCAGCAGGGAGTCCACACTGAACTGGTTCTTGATCTTCTCATTGAACAGAAGGAACTGTTGCTGGTCTGCTCGCACCTGGGAGAGCAGTCTGCCCTCCTGGAGTTGGTAGAGTATTCTGGAGATGAGGGAGAACCCCGCGTACCTCAACTCACCCGATTCGAGCCCTGCCCGGTAACTGACGTCGTGCAAGGCATAAGCGGTTCGGAGATGCTCCACCCAGGGGGCCAGGTTGTTTGCGATGAGGAAGCTCACCCTGCACTTGCTCGCGGGATTGTTGAGTCGCTCGCTCAGCTTCAGCCCCAGCAATCCGAACTGGTAGCCGGAGCGGTACTGGCCCGTCATGACATCGAGAATGAACCCATAGCTGGCGAATACGTCCAAGGACTCTGTGTGCGGTCCGTACCGGAGCTGTAGGTTCATCGACTTGAGGAGGAGCAGCGTATACAGCGTCTGATCCAGAAGGTACGCGGTGGCCAGAGCGGTTCCCAGGAGCCTCGTCATGCTGCTGGCGTGGGGATCAGACATTGGAGGCAGCTGTAACAGCGAGGAGGGGTCACGGCCCCCCAGGTTCTTCTGGACCTCGGCGAACTCCGCCTGCATGGCCGCCGTCGCGTCGCCCTCTGGGAGTCCGATGCCCAGGAGCGCGAGACCATTCCGGGCTTCCTTGAGGGCCTCTTGGTGCCTGGCCAACATCGCGAACTGGATCACCAGCATCTGGTGGATGTGGGCCTTCTCGATTGGCGTCCGTGCGCGTTCCAACGCTCGCCGGAGGAGCGGTTCGGATCTATCATGATTGCCATTCAACCGCTCGAGTTCGCCGAGCTCCCGGTGCAGGTGAATGGTCTCCTCGTAGTGCTCCTCCCAGCTCCGTTCGGTGAGCGGCTCCATCGCCACGGAGAGGTACTCCCGCGCCGCGGCGTAGGCCATTGAGGACCGGGCCCTCTTCGCGGCCTCCATGTTCATCCGCACCAGCGCGAGCCGTTCCGCTTCATCCGTCATCAACGCGCGCCCGAGGTTCGACTGACGCACGAGCTCGAAGACCCGCTCGCTACGCTCCTGCTCCGTCGCGTTCGCGAGCATCAACCGGCTGATCCGCAGATGGGCGGCCTGGCGCTCATTCTCGCCGATGAGCGCATATGCCGCCTGCTGCACTCGATCGTGCATGAACTTGTAGTCGTGGACCAGCAGCGAGTCCTCGCCCCCCTTCTCCTCGGTCCTCACCTCCGGCTCCGATGCCGTGAGAAGGAACCCCGCCTGGAGGGCCGGTGTGAGCCGCGCCGCCGTCTCCGCGAGCGATTGCTCCACGATGGTGGCCAGCGTGCGCAGATCGAAGGTGTGTCCAAGACACGCCGCGAGCTTCAGGGCTTGTTGCGTCTGCATCGACAGCCGCTTCAGGTTTCCGACCATCAGCTCCACGACGTTGTCGGTAATGCCTTTCTCCTCGATGCGGGCGATGTCCCAGCGCCAGCGTCCCTCCTGTGCGTCGAAGGTGAGCAGTCCATCCTGATGCACCCGCTTGAGAAGCTCGTTGACAAACAGGGGAATGCCTTCGGTCTTGCGGTGGACGAGCTCCGCCAGCGGGCCGAGCGCCTCGGAAGTCTGTCCCACTGCGTTGGCGATCAGCTCCGTGGTTTGGTCCAGGCTCAACGGACCGAGATGCAGCTCCTCGAGAACGGCACCGCCCTCGCGGAGCGAATCGAGGAGCATCGTCAGCGGATGGGCAGGGCCCACCTCGTTGTCCCGGTACGCGCCGATGAGGAAGAAGTGGCGGAGCTCATCGTCACGCATCACCAGCTCGATGAGTTTCAAGCTGGCGGAGTCCGCCCATTGGAGATCGTCGATGAAGAGGGCGAGCGGGTGTTGAGGTTGGGCGAATACCCGCATGGCGCTCTGGAAGACCAGGTTGAAGCGGTTCTGCGCCTCGGTCGGTCCGAGCTGCGCGACGGCAGGCTGCTCGCCGATGATGAGCTCCACCTCGGGGATGACCTCGATGAGGACGCGCCCATTGGGGCCGAGGGCGCTCAGCAACTGTTCCCGCCACTGATTGACCTGGGACTCGCTCTCGACGAGCAGTTGTTTCACCAGCGACCGGAAGGCGCTCGCCACGGCGGAGTACGGCGTGCTCCGCTGGAACTGCTCGAACTTTCCCGAGATGAAGTAACCCCGCCGAGCGGTGAGCGGCTTGTAGAGCTCCCGCACCAGCATCGATTTGCCGATTCCAGGGTGGCCCGTCACCAGCATCAGCTCGGCGCTCCCCTGGGCCGCCGCTACCCGGTCGAAGCTGGCGAGCAGCCGCTCCAGCTCCTTCTCGCGTCCATAGAGCTTCTGCGGAAGCTGGAACCGCTCGAGTGTGTCATGCCGCCCGAGGAGGAAATCCTCCACGGTCCCACGCGCCCGAAGCTGGTTCAGGCACTCTTGCAGGTCGGCCTTGATGCCATGGGCGTTCTGGTAGCGGGACTCGGCCGTCTTGGCCATCAGCTTCATGACCAGCTTCGAGACGGGCTTGGGGATGGCCGGGTCGAGTTGATGGGGCGGCGTGGGTTGCCGGGCGATGTGGCAGTAGACGAGCTCCAGGGGCTCCGTGGCCTGGAAGGGCAGCTGGCCGGTGAGCAGCTCGTAGAGCGTCACGCCGAGCGAGTAGAAGTCCGAGCGGAAGTCGATGGTCCGATTCATCCGCCCGGTCTGCTCGGGCGAAATGTACGAGAGCACGCCCTCGATGACGTCTGGAGTTCTCGGCGGAGTGCTCTGCTGGGGAAGCTCCGTCGCGATCCCGAAGTCGATGAGCTTGAGTTCGTCGCGCTCCGGGTTCCAGACGATGTTGCCGGGGTTGATGCTTTTGTGGATCAAGCCTCGCTGGTGAACCTGACCCAGCGCGTTCACGAGTTTGATCGCCAGCGTGAGCACTTCCTCCAGCGACAACCGGTGCCGCCGCAGGATGCGGTCGAGCGACTGACCTCCGAAGTCCTCCAGCACCATCACCCAGCGGTACTGGCTGGACCCCAGTTCGTGGGCCTTCACCACTCCCGTGGTATCCAGCGCGCGAAGCACGTCGTATTCGCGCTTGAACCAGGCAATCTTCTCCGGAGATGGATAGGCGGGCTTGAGCTCCTTGAGCACCACCGCCAGTCCGTCCGAATTCCGTACCCCCCGGTAGACGGCGGAGCCTTGCCCGTCGTGGAGTTGCTCCGTCACCCGATAACCGGGCATGGACGTGACCATCGTTGGGTTCTCCCTGTCGCTCTTTCCAGCGCCGGTGGCGCTAGGGGCCACTTGAGGTCCAGCGCGGCAATCTACCCGAGGAGGGCCGCGAACGGGTGCCACCCGGTCTGTGTGCGGGGCCGTGGGTCTGTGGGCACCTGCTGCTTGGGGTTCAACACCAGGTGATGCGGACCCACAAAGATCACTTGAATTCAACCCCGAAGACCGGGAAGGAGGCGTCCGCAAAGGAGCGTCTCATCTCAATGTACCTTCGTCACCTGCCCCTCGTCGTTCGCCGTACCGGACTGACCTTCGTCTTCGCCTCCGTCGTTGCCTGTGGGGTGAAGCCGGAGAACGACCCCGAACCCCAAATGCAAACCGCCGCGCTCGTCGCGGGCACCCGGCTCATCGGCGTGCAGTCCGGCCGCTGCCTCGACGTGGCCCAGAACAGCCAGACGCCGGGGCAAGGGCTCAACATCTATGACTGCCACGGGGAGGCGAACCAGCGGTTCCTGTTCACACCCGAGGGCGAGCTGCGCGTGTTCGACGGCGCCTGGTGTGTCCAGCCCGCGACCGCTGGCGCCGGGGCACGGGCGGTCATCGGCGCCTGCACCGGGGCGGCCAACCAGCGGTGGGTCCGCAACGCCAACGGCGCGGTCATCCATACGCCGTCCTCGCTGTGTCTCGACGTGTCCGACCAGGCCACCACCAACAGCTCGCCGGTGGTCCTCTGGACTTGCAACGCCCAGACGAACCAGCAGTGGTCGCTGCCGCCCGATGCCCAGCCCCCCACCGTGCCCACCGGGCTCACCCTGTCCAACGTGACGTGCAACTCGGCCACGCTCTCGTGGTCCCCGTCCACGGACAACGAGGGGGTCGCCTTCTACGACGTCTACCACGACGGCCAGCTCATGAAGAGCGTCTCCGCCGCCACGGTGTCGACCGTTCTGACCGTGGTCCCCGGCGCGACCTGGGGCCTGTACGTGAACGCGCGGGATGCGGCGGGCAACGTCTCTCAAGGCAGCGCCACGCTCTCCATCACCCCGCCGCCGTGCCAGGTGGACACCCAGCCCCCCAGCATCCCGACCGGCGTCACCGCCACCGCCTTGGGCACCAGCGTAACCGTGAGCTGGAGCGCGTCGACCGACAACCTGGGCGTGAGCGCGTACGACGTGTTCCGAGGGGGCGTGAAGATCGGAACGGTGTCCGGCTCTCCGCCCGGGACGTCTTTCGTCGACAGCGGCCTCTCCCCGAACACGGCCTACGCCTACGCCGTGCTCGCCCGCGACGCCCAGGACAATGCGTCGGCCCAGAGTCCGGCCGTGACGGTCACCACCGGCCAGGCTTGCACGAACCCCGTCTGCTCCGTCATCCAGGTCGCCACCGACACGGATATCCCGTGGGGACTGGTGAACCTGCCGGACGGCTCGGTGCTCTACGGCCGCCGGGACGCGCAGAACATCGTTCGCCTGGACCCGGCGACGGGCCAGAAGACGTCGGTGGGAACCATCCCCAACGTGCAGAGCACCGACGGCGAGGGCGGGCTGATGGGGCTGGCCCTCTCCCCCACCTTCGCCAGCGACCGCTGGCTGTACGTGATGCACACCTCCCCGACCGACAACCGCATCGTGCGCTTGCGGTACGAGAACGGCGCCCTCGACACCTCCTCGCTCCAGGTGCTGCTCCAGGGCATCGGCCGCAACAAGTTCCACAACGGCGGACGCCTGCGCTTTGGACCGGACGGGAAGCTCTACGCGGCGACCGGGGATGCCCAGAACGGCGCCTACGCGCAGGACACCAACAACCTGGCCGGCAAGGTGTTGCGGCTCAATGCCGACGGCAGCGTCCCGTCCGACAACCCCTTCGGCAATTACGTGTGGAGCTACGGCCACCGCAACCCGCAGGGGCTGGCCTTCGATTCTCAGGGCCGTCTTTGGGAACAGGAGTTCGGCAACTCCGTGATGGACGAGACCAACCTCATCCAGAAGGGCGGCAACTACGGCTGGCCGAACTGTGAAGGGACGGTGTCCCAGGGCGGCTCGGGCTGCGCGACGGCCGGGTACATCGCCCCGAAGCGGACCTACTCCACGGCGGAAGGCTCCTGCTCCGGCATCGCGGTGGTCCGCGACGTCCTCTACGTGGCCTGCGCCCGCGGCTCACGCCTCTACCGTGAGGTCATCAGCGGCTCCAGCCTGACCAACGTGCAGCAGTTCTTCGTCGGCACCTACGGCCGGCTGCGCACCGTCGAGCCGACCCCCGACGGCAACCTGTGGCTGACCACCACCAACCAGGGCGACAAGGACAGCATCCCCGACAACAGCAACGAGAAGATCTTCCGCGTCCTTCTCGGGCCGTAGGGATCGTCCCAGGCCCCCGGCGCCCTGGAGGCGCCCTCGCGTGGGGGCGGAGCCGACGTCGGCGAAGTTGTCCGAGGCGCCCATTGTGCCGGGTGACTTCGCCGACCGGAATCAATGCCTCTCAGCATGCCGCGGGTGCTGGGAGGCGTTGACGGCCGCCGGGGGCCCTCTCCACGGATGGCACATCACGGAGAGACAATAGACCAGCTCGCGTCTTTGATTATTCCGACATCCAGATTGTCGAGTTGTTGGAATGCCGCCTTGCTGAGTTCGAGCTTGTTTGGGGGGCACCCCGGGCACTTGTCCTTCACGGGCACCTTGATGGACTTCCCTTTATACGTGACAAGGACCAACTGTTTGCAGAGAGGATCCTTGTTGCTGTTGGCGGCTGTCCAGTAGTTACGGGGTACGGCGGCGAGCATTTCCGTGGCGGCATTGATCTGGGTGCCGCAAGCTCCATAGCCAGCATCATTGTACCAGCTCAATATCCCATTCCCCTTGAAACTCACGGTGGCGGTGGCGGCGACGGCTGCCGTGGCGGTCAGGGTGATGATCACTGCCGCGAATCGCTTTTTCAGGAGTGCCTCCTTCACAGGACGTCCTCGCCTATAGCACGAGCCCGTGCCAGCTCACCCGAGCCCTCGAGCCGCTTCAATCCCCGCCACCGCCGCAGCCTCCGCAGCCACCGCCGCAACTGCTCGAACCGCCACAACTGCTCCCGCCATCCCCTCCGGACCCCCCGCCACCTCCCGACGCGGCGGGGGGCAGCAGGTAGTCACGCAGGGGATGCACGTCGAGGAAGGAGAGCGCGCCCATGCCGAAGAGACCCATGGCCAGGGCCACGTCGCGCGGGCGCATCGTCTCGGCACTGCCCTCGGAAGAGGCGGTGAGCCGCAGGGGCTCATGCATCTCGCGAAGCATCGCCAGCGCCTTCTGCCCGCGGCCGGTGAGCCGGTGGTCCCTGCCCAGGAAGAGCAGCCCGCACGCTCCCAGCAGGAGCAGCAGCACGAGCAGCTCCACGGGCTTCTGGCGAAGCATGCCCATCATCGCCTTCATCGCTCCGATGCTGAGCACCGCGCCGAAGAACCACAGGGGATATTGGGTGTACCCGGTGTCCTGCTCGGGTGTGCGCAGGAAGCCCCGCGTGCGCAGGGACTCCTCGAGCCGGGAGAACTCCGTCCGCGCCGCCTCGCGCAGTGCCTCGAGCGAGTTATAGCCGGCGGCCACCGCGGCATGTACGGCGCGCTCGATCCCCGAAGCCCCCGTGGGCGGAGCGGTGACGACGCTGAAGGCCTCTTCCTCCAAGCGCAGGGCACCGCCGTGCACGAGCGCCACCACGGCCGTCATCACCGTCGTGGCCTCTCCCTCCAGCGCGGCCACCTGGTAGGGGTCCATGTCCAGCTGGACCGCGGTGGGGGCGTCTCCCGGCTGGTTGAGCCATTTCTTCCAGAACACCGCCCCCACGAAGGAGAGAAGGAGGAACGGTCCATACAGGGTGAGGAATTGCTGCCCATTCCAATCCAGTGGATCCATCGAGCGCTCCTGGGCACCCCCCCGGCCCTGGCACTCCGCCTGAACGGGGGTAGCGCGTGTCCCCACTCTATACGGGGCCCGCGTGACGTTGCCGTGACATTCCCGGGACTCTTTCGCGAGGAGTTCGAAGCAGCGGACACCCTCGCGCGGACGCGGCGCGGGCAGGCCTCCCGGAGGCCCTCGCTCACGCCGCCACCTTCCGCCTGTGCTCCGCGAAGCCCGCGGGAGAGAGGTCGCTGGGATGAGAACCACCGCGCTCGGAGTCATCCCCCACGCGGAAGAAGGACACCAGCCGCTGCAGCGCCTCCGCCTGCGCCGACAGCTCCTCCGCCGTGGACGCCAGTTCCTCGGAGGCCGACGCATTGCGCTGCGTCACCTGGTCCACGAGCCCCATCGCCTTGTTGAGCTGCGTCACCCCGTCGGCCTGCTCCACCGACGCCGCCACCACCTCCTGCACCAGGTCCGCCGTCTTCCGGATGGAGGGCACGAGCCCCTCCAGCAACCGCCCCGAGCGCGCCGCCACCTCCTCACTGCCGGAGGCCAGCCCCGAAATCTCCCGCGCCGCCGTCCGGCTGCGCTCGGCCAGCCTGCGCACCTCCGTGGCCACCACCGCGAAGCCCTTGCCGTGCACTCCCGCCCTCGCCGCCTCGATGGCCGCGTTGAGCGCCAGCAGGTTCGTCTGGTAGGCGATCTCCTCGATGATGGAGATCTTCTCCGCGATGGAGCCCATGACCTCCACCGTCTCCTTCACCACCTTGCCGCTCGCCTCCGCGTCCCGCGCGCCCTGCACGGCCATCTGCTCCATCCTCCGGCCGTGATCGCGGTTCTGCGTGATGCTGGCCGTCATCTGCTCCAGGCTGGAGGTGGTCTCCTCCACGCTGCTGGCCTGCTCGCTGGTGCCCTGCGCCAGGTTATGCGAGGAGAGCGACACCTGTGCCGACGCCGAGGCCAACGCGTTGGCTCCCTCGTGTACCTCGCGGATGACCTGGGCCAGCTTGCGCACCATTCGCTCCAGGGCAATCAGCAGCCGGCCTGTCTCGTCCCGCGCGTCCGAGGAGATGCGCACGGTGAAGTCCCCCTCGGCGAGGCGATCCGCCACCCTCACCGCCTGTCTCAGGGGCTTGGAGATCGCCCGGGCGACGAAGAAGCAGAACAGCAGGCACACGGCGAGGCTGCCCCCCAGGACCCCGAGGATCCACTTGCGTGCGTCCTCGTGGGTGGCGTTCGAGTTTCCCACCGCCTTCTGGCTGGCCTTGTAGTTGATGTCCCTCAGCGTCCGTAGCTGGGTGTTCACGGCGTAGAAGCTGTGGTGCGAGTCATTGGTGATGAGTTCCAGCGCATCGGAGAACTTCTTCGCCCTCGAGAGCTCGATGCTCTTGTCGTGCTCGACCACGTAGTCCTTCCAGAGGATCCTGAACTCCTCGAGCGCGCGACGCTCCCCCTCGGAGGCGCTGTGCGACTCGAGCCGTGCGAGGCTTTGCTCGAGCTTCTCGAGGTCGTCACGCATCCGCCGCTCGTAATCGCGTTGGATCGCTTCATCCCGAGTGAGGCAGTGCAAGAGTTCCACACGGCGGAAGCTCGTCGCGCGATCGGTGACGTCAGCGAGAAGCATGATGCTCGGCAGCCGTTCCAAGGACACCTCATCGGACGCACCGCGCATGGCATCCATCCGCGCGATGGCGAAGAGGCCCTGGAAGGTGGAAAACCCCAGCAAGACGAGGAAGGCGACAAGGAGTTTCGAGGAGATACTCAGGTCGTGGAACCAGCGCATGGGTGGGAGCGTGCTCCATTATTCCAGACGGGACCAGGACGAGAGCCCGAGGGGAGGACGCCACGGGCACGGAGTGAGTGGCCACTGGGACCCCCAGCGCGGAGCATGGTCATCGAAGCGCCGCTCGGCGAGCGTCTTCCACATCCGCTCGCGCAGGCGATCATTCTCCTCGAGCAGTGGCAGGAGCGCCGAGCGGGGAATGCGGATGAGCGTCGAGGCCGTCGCCGTGTGGACGGTCGCCGAGCGGCGCTCGCGGGTGAGCAGGGCCAGCTCCCCGAACACGGCGCCGCTGCCCAGCTCGTCCATGATCTTCCCTCCCTGGGCCAGGACATGGACCACGCCGGCCTCCAGCAGGTACAGCTCGTCACTGGCACTTCCCGCCTGGAAGACGTCCCTGCCCGCGGGCAGCACGAGGAGTTCCGCGTGCGCGGCCAGGCCGTGCAGGGCGCCATCACAGGGGGGCCGCTTGGACGGGGCGTGCGCGAGGAGCCGTTATCGCGGATAGAGTGCTCGGACCATGAGAGTCCCACTCGAGCTCCGCCGCGCCTACAAGCTGCTCAATCACGGACCCACCACGCTCGTCACGAGCGCCGCGAATGGCCGCACCAACGTCATGGCCGCCGCCTGGACCATGCCCATCGACTTCGAGCCGCCCAAGGTCGCCGTCGTCATCGCCGAGGGCACCTTTACGCGCGAGCTGGTGGAGGACTCGGGTGAGCTCACCCTGTGCGTCCCCACTCGCGCACAGCTGGACGCGGTGTACGCCGTGGGCTCGGACTCCGGGCGCGACGAGGACAAGTGGGCGTCGTCGGGGCTGAGGGCCGCTCCCGCCTCGCGCGTGCAAGCGCCGCTCGTGGAGGGCTGCGTGGGGTGGCTGGAATGCCGCGTGCTGCCCGAGTCGGATGTCCAGCGCAAGTACGACCTGTTCATCGTCGAGGTCGTCGCGGCATGGGTCGAGGACTCGGTGTGGAAGGAGGGGGGATGGGACTTCAGCGCCGGAGAGGAGTACCGCCCCATCCACCACCTGGCTGGCGGCGTGTTCTTCGCCACGGGTGAGCGGATACAGGCGCACAAGCCCGAGGGCGCGAAGAAGTAGCAGCCCCTGAGTGGGCGTTGAGCCCTATGGCCATGTCAAGACGAGGCCCACACCGCTGGGGGCGGGCGCCAGCCGGGCGGTGAGCCTCGAGTTGATGCTCGAGTTGAGCACCCACAGCACGGTGTCGAAGAGCAGCAGGAATCCGCCTTGCAGCAGCAGGCTCTTGCCCCAGCCCCGCAGCCGCGCCGAGTCCGTGCGATACCCCCGCTCCAGCAGCAGGCCCCCGAAGGCGATGTAGCCCACGTCCAGCCCGGCGTTGAGCAGCAGGAGCTTCTCCATCTTCTGTCCCTCGGAGAGGCTGCGCGCCAGGTCCCAGGACCCCGGAGAGGCCGTGGCCTGCCCGTGGAGACTCAAGCCCGCGATGGCCAGGTTCACCACGTTCCAGGCCGCGTTGGCCTGCCAGAAGGCCCGCGTCTCATCCTTGGTGACGAAGTGTCCGGCCGTGCCGGTGGCGATGTTGAGCGCGGCCCAGCCGAGCAGGACCGTCATGGCCGTTTGATTCATCCGCGCCGCTTCCATGTTGTGCGTGGCGAGGAAGGACTCCGGAGACGTCACTTCCGCCGCCTGGGCCGCGAAGGACAGACAGAGAAGGAACACGAAGACGAGTCGCGCGCGGCGAGCGGGTGATTCGATCATGGACGGCTCCGGAGTCGAGGGGCGTGCCCGGATTCTTCACGGCCCTTGGGGTCTCGCGGTGGGCGGGAGCGCCGGAGTGCCCGGTACCCCACGTTTACCCGACGGGATTCGAACCCGTGGGCAGGGCAATGGAAAACCCCAAGCAGGACGCGCCGTGACCGCTATCGCCTTGATTCCCCTCGGGTTCGTCATCCCGTGCCGGAGTTGCCGCCGCAGGTGCGAGCCTATCCTTACTGCGCACCGGCCCCTCCCTCCAGGGCAGGAGTCGCCCCTCCCCGAGGTCCGGGGCGGACAGGGCGGTCACCGCCCGGCCCGAGCGCCGGAGAAGCGCGCCGGGCCTGAGCGCCAGTTCCTCCCCCTCGGAGAGCCGTGAGGCCGTCGAGCACGCATCGCGCCGTGGACCCACGTTTCCGGGCGGAACGAAGCCCGTCCCGATACAGGAGAGGGAAGACCATGAACGTGAAGACCTTGGGACTGATCGCCGGGCTGGCTCTGTGCGGAAGCGGCTGAATGAGGAGCCCAGCCCCATCGTCTCGCTGAAGGTGGACCACCAGACGCAGATCGATGGCAAGTCGTTCAAGAAGGGCGAGAACATCGAGTCCAACCTGAAGAAGGAGCTCTCGCCGGGCGCCGAGGTCCGTGCCTCCTTCGACCTCGAGAAGATGCAGAACAAGGCCATCTCCATCGAGAAGCACACGAAGTAGGCTCCCCGACCCGGGGCCGGCCCTCAGCCGTAGCGGCGGAAGAACCAGCGCACGAGGAGCCCGGCCGACAACAGGTAGCTCGTGACCAGGACCGCCAGCGCTCCGAGCAGCGCTGGCGGTGGAGTCACGAAGCCGAACCAGGCCCCCAGGGGCGTGAAGGGCAACACGTTGGCCACCCCCACCGCCCCGAGCGAGCTGGCCACCAGCCAGCGCGAGGGCCGGCTGCGCAGCGGGTTGCGGCGGGTGCGGATGATGAAGATGACGAGCACCTGCGTGGTGAGCGACTCCATGAACCAGCCCGTCTGGAAGAGCGCCTCGCCCGCGTGGAAGAAGAGCAGCAGCACGCCGAAGGTGGCCGCGTCGAACAGCGAGCTGAGCGTGCCGAACACCGTCATGAAGAGCCGCACGAAGTGCAAGTCCCACCGGGTGGGACGCTCGAGCTGCTCCGGGTCCACCTCGTCCAGGGGAATGGCCAGCTCCGACACGTCGTAGAGCAGGTTGTTGAGCAGGATTTGAATGGGGCGCATGGGCAGGAACGCCAGCAGCACCGACGCCCCGGCCATGCTCAGCATGTTGCCGAAGTTGGAGCTGGTCCCCATGCGGATGTACTTCATCACGTTGCCGAAGCTGCGCCGGCCCTCGAGCACCCCCTCGTGCAGCACGGCCAGATCCTGGCGCAGCAGCAGCAGGTCCGCCGCCTCGCGCGCCACGTCCACCGCGCCTTCCACGGAGATGCCCACGTCCGAGGCGTGCAGCGAGGGAGCGTCGTTGATGCCATCCCCCAGGTAGCCCACCACGTGCCCACGCCGGCGCAGCGCGAAGATGACGCGGCTCTTCTGCCCCGGGGAGACGCGGGCGAAGAGCGTGGTGCGCTCGGCGCGGACCTGGAGCGAGTGGTCGTCCAGGAGTCCCACCTCCGTGCCGGTGAGCACCCCCTCCACCTCCAGCCCGAGCTCGCGGCAGACGTGGAGCGCCACCCGCTCGTTGTCGCCCGTCACCACCTTCACCTTCACGCCCGCGCGGATGAGCGCCTCCAGCGCCGGCCGCGTGCTCTGCTTGGGCGGGTCCAGGAAGGCGGCGAAGCCCGCGAACACCAGCGCCGCCTCGTCCCCCAGGTGCGCCACCCGCATGTCCGGCGGCTCCTCGCGCCAGGCCACCGCCAGCACCCGGAAGCCCTCCTCGCTCAGCGCCTCGAAGCGCGCCCTCACCCGCCCCCGCGCCTCGGCGTCCAGCTCGCGCTGCACACCGTCCTCCTCGTACCGGGTGCAGCAGGCCAGCACGTCCTCCGGCGCGCCCTTCACCACCAGCACCCGGCGGCCCTCGCCCTCCAGCAGCACGGACACCCGCCGCCGCTCGAAGTCGAAGGGCACCTCGTCCATCTTGAGCCAGCCGTCGGCGTGCACCTCCTCGTGCGCGAGGATGGCCTCGTCCATGGGGCTGCGCACCCCGGACTCGAAGTGGCTGTTGAGCCACGCCCACTGGAGCACCCGCGCGCTCTCCTGGCCCGAGGCGTCCTCGTGCCGCTCCAGGCGGATGCGAGCCTCGGTGAGGGTGCCCGTCTTGTCCGTGCACAGCACGTCCATGCTGCCCAGGTCGTGCACCGCGCTCAGCCGCTTGACGATGACCTGCCGCGCCGCCATCCGCATCGCCCCGCGCGAGAGCGTCACCGAGATGACCATGGGCAGCAGCTCGGGCGTCAGCCCCACCGCCAGCGCCACCGCGAAGAGGAAGGACTCCAGCAGCGGCCGGTGCGCGTGGACGGCCACCAGCAGCACGAAGAGCACCAGCAGCACCGTCAGCCGCATCAGCATCAGGCCGAAGTGGCGCGTGTCCCGCTCGAAGGTCGTGGAGGGCACCGGCGCGGCGAGGGAGCGGACGATGCCCCCCATCGAGGTGCGCGTCCCCGTGGCGAAGACGAGCACCCGCGCCGTGCCGCTGATGACGGTGGTGCCCATGAAGACGGCGTTGCGCGCCTCGGAGGGCTCCGTCTCCGGAGGGCACTCGCCCGGCTGCTTCTCCACCGGGTAGGGCTCGCCGGTGAGCAGCGCCTGGTTGACGAACAGGTCGCGCGCCTCGAGCAGCCGCGCGTCCGCTGGCACCAGGCTGCCCGCCGCCAGCAGCACCACGTCGCCGGGGACGAGCTCGCGCGCGGGCACCTCCTGCCTGGTGCCGCCGCGCACCACCAGGGCCCTCAACGCCACGGAGCTGCGCAGCGCCTCCGCCGCGTTGCCCGCCCGGTGCTCCTGGACGAAGTCCAGCGTCACGCTCATCAGCACGATGCCGGCGATGATGGCGGAGCTCGTCAGGTCATGCGTGAGCAAGGACACCCCGCTGGCCACCAGCAGCACCAGCACGAGCGGATTGGCGAAGCGCCCGAGGAACTCCACCCACGCCGGGCGCCGGCCGCGCTGCTCCGTGGTGTTCGGCCCGACACGCTCGAGCCGCTCCTCCGCCTCGGCCCGCGACAGGCCCTCGGAGGCGGAGGACGCCAGCCGCGACAGCAACGCCTCCGGCGTCTCACACCACGCGGGCGGCTCATTCAGCTTCGGCGCGCTGCTGCGATGCTTCACATCCCGCCTCCCAGCTCAGTGCGATGGAATCCCGCCCAAGGGCTCGCCACGGCGCATGCTCCAGTGCAACAGATAGAAGCCGGGCAGCAGCGGCAGCCAGAGGGTGAAGCCCCGGAACAGCAGCGTGGCCGTCAGCGCGGCCTCCACCGGCAAGCCGAGGAAGGAGAGCATCGCCACCGAGGCCGCCTCGAAGGTGCCCACCCCTCCGGGAATGAAGGACACCGTCTGCGCCACGGACGCCATCATGAAGCTCGCGAACAGGGTGCCGAGCGAGGCGGCCTCCCCCAGCGCCAGCACCAGCACGCCCAGCGTGGCGGCATCCAGCACGAAGATGGCCACCTGGAGCACGGAGCCCTCGGCGAGCAGCCGCCCGTCCCGGAGCAAGGCCGGAGGCACCTCGGACATGGTCCGCAGCAGGTTCGCCAGCCCGGGCAGGCGCCGCGACCACCTCCCCGGCCGCCAGCTCCCACGGCCCGCGAGCAGCAGGATGCCCACGGGCACGGCGATGGCCACCACGGAGAAGGCCGTGGCCATCCACTTCACCAGCGCGTCCAGCTCCTGGTGCATCCAGAGGTAGACGAGGCTCCACCCCACGGAGAGCGCCTGGGCCACATAGAAGCACAGGAGCGTCAGGAGGATGGCCGCCACCGCCGCCCCCGAGGAGGCGCCCTCCTTGCGCAGTCCCCGCGCCACCATCATCGAGCCGCCGATGCCCGCCGTGGGGATGACCTGATCGAAGGTGAGCTTCATCAACGACAGCCGCGCCAGCCCCCACACCGAGGCCCGCACGCTCGCTCGCGCCAGCACGCGCTGCCACAGGACGCCGTCGCACAGGTAGGTCGCGAGCTGGAGCAGCACCGCCATCAGCAACCACCCCGGCCGCGCCTGGCGCAACAGGTGGAGGAACTGCTTCTCCTCTGCGTGGCGCGCGAGCACGAAGACGACGAGGGCTATCAACAGGACGGCTCCGGGCAACCACCACCCCCGCCTGCGCCGCAGGGGCAGTGGGCTGTCCAGCAATCCACCCTGGTCCGGTGCCCCGGCCGTCGGCTCAGGCATCGCGTCCTCCCCGGGCCGTGCGCGGTACGGCCCACATGCTCACTTCCTCTCGCCTGGAGGATGGACACTCGCGCCGCGAAGTGCTCTCCGCCGCCACCGGCGCTAGAGGGGACGGTGCTCCTTCCGTGCTCCCCAAGCGGGGGTAGAGCCGAAGCCGCAAGAGGCGAGCCCCGCGCCTGAGGCAGCAGCGAAGGCGCAAGCAAAGAAGGAGCGCACGCCACGATTGGACTCTCGCGCCTCCAGCCGAGGGAGGCGAAGTAACAAGTTCCGACGTCGTTGAGTTGGGCCACGAGAGAGGAGCCGATGATGGCTGAAAGGGCTGCGCTCTACGCTCGCGTTCATGATCAAACGCCAATGCGCGCCCAGCGATCGCCCCTGGTCTTCTTCCTCCTGCTGCTGGCGCTGGCCGTTCCGCTCTGGCTGGCCGGCGGGCGGCTGGGCGTGATCGGCGCGCTGCGCATTCCGGTGAGCGACTTGGCCCTGGCGTTCACGCCCATGGCCGCCGCCCTGATCCTCGCCGCGCGCGCCGAGGGCGGCGGGGCCGCCGTGGCCCTGCTGGCGCGGGCCTTCGATCCCCGCTCGCTGGGCCGCGGACGCTGGGTTGCGGCGGCACTGCTGACGGCGCCGGCCATCTGTCTTTCGGCTTGGGCGCTCATGCGGCTGGCGGGCGTGGACGGTGCGCCGCTCCGTCCGGACCTCCTGCGCACCCTCCTGTTGTTCGTCCTGTTCCTGGTCCTGGCCGCGGGCGAGGAGGTTGGCTGGATGGGCTACGCCTACGGCCCGATGCGGGATCGGTGGGGTGCCCTACGGGCGGCCCTGGTCCTGGCGGTTCCCTGGTGGCTCGGTCACCTGCCGTCCATGGCGGCGATAGGCACGACGGCGGCCGACGTGGCCTGGTGGATCCTGGGCGCGGCCGCCCTGCGCGTCCTCATCGCCTGGCTCTACGAGGGAACCGGCGGCAGCCTCTTCGCCGCAGTGCTCTTCCACGCCCTGCTGAACCTCGGTCGCATCCTGCTCTATCCGGCGGCGGGCGCGCACTACAGCACCGCCTACCAGGCCACGGGCGATGTCGTGGCCGCGGCCCTGGCCGCCGCCGTCGCGGCGCGGTCGCGGGTCTGGCCGGGCGCGGCCAGGTCCTGAGCAGCCCCAGAGGCCTGCCGTCTACGGCCCCTGAGCCGCTCCTGCTTCAAAGTGCTGAAGAAGCTCTCCACCACCGCGTTGTCCCAGCAGTTGCCCTTGCGCGACATGCTCCACTCAATGCCTCGAGCAGCCAGGGCTTGCCTGTTGGGCTGGCCGGGGGGAGAAGCGGCGCTCGAGGACGTTTGGGGGCCACGGGCTGCTGGTGACGCGAGTCCGTCGTGGTGACATCGCGCCGTCGTCTCCGTGCGGCCAGGCCTTGCTCTCCCATGACACGGGCCACTCGCCCAGTTGCTCGCACATGAAGCACACCGGGGGTCAGCCCCCGACGAGACCGTCGAGCAGGCGCTTCGCGAGGGCCGTCACGGTATCGCGGCGGGTCCCGTCGAGCCGCTCCCACCCGAGGAACGCGAGCGACACGGGCTCTATCGCCGTGAAGGCGGAGAGCGAGGTGATCAGCATCACCGCGCCCGCGCGCTCCTCCTCCTTCCCGGGGCGGCGCTGGCGAGCGATGGCCAGCAGGTCGGCGACGAGGCCGATGCCGGGGCTCCACAGCCCCTCGAACAGCAACGCATAGCCCGGGCCCTGCTCGCTCATCTCGCGCAGCACGAAGTCGGTGGTGAGCCGTTGCTCGGCATCGGCGGTGACCGCGTTGACGAGCGCCTCGAGGATACGGTCGAGCCAGTCCCTCGCTTCCGTGGCCGAGAGCGAACCCTTGTTCGCCGCCTCGCGAGCGGCGCACACCAGCGGCAACAGCCGGCGACTGTGCTGTTCGACGATCTCCTGCGCGCATGCGCGGTGCAGCCCCTCCTTGTTGCCGAAGTGGTAGGCGATCACCGGGAGGGTGACCCCCGCCTCGGCGGCGATCATCCGGGTGGTCGCGCCCGCGAAGCCCTCACGCGCGAAACAGCGCATGCCCGCCTCGAGGATCCGGGCCTTGGTCATCTCCGCCGGCGTCAGGGGGCTTTTGGTCTCGAGGCTCATGGTCAGCCCATATAGGCAGGGAGGAGCCTGTTCCGGTAGGGCGCACGCCTGGTGGGTTTCTCCTCGGGCGAGGAGGCGGAACGTCCTCACGGACGGAACAGGCGCTCAGGCTGTTGCGGCTGCTCCTATCGCCTGATATACGGCGTATATCGCCTGATAGGGGAGACGATATGGCTTTACGTGATCCGGTACCGGCGGAGCGCGAAGCAGCGCCGACGGCGAAGCCGGCGGCCGCGCGCGAGTGGAAGATCGACTATCGCTCCCCCGCCGGAGAGCCTTCGTTGGTCCCGCCGGACTCGGTGCAGTGGCGGGTCTATCGCAACCCGATCGTCATGGGCATTGGCGGAGTGGCCGCCGTGCTGCTCGAGTTCGCCGACCCGCGGATCCGCAGCGGGGTATGGGACCATTCTGTCTACAAGGTGGATCCGATCGGACGCTCGCGACGTACCGGGGTCGCGGCGATGGTGGGGGTGTATGGCCCCGCCTCGGTGGCGCGCAAGGTCATCTCCGGCGTCACGAAGATGCACGCGCGCGTGTCGGGTGAGACACCCGACGGGCAGTCGTACCGTGCACTCGACCCGGTGCTGCTCAATTGGGTCTATGCGACTGCCCTCTTCGGCTTCTTCAAGGCCTACCACATGTTCGTTCGTCCGCTCTCGCCGGAAGATCAGGCGCGCTTTTTCAGGGAGGGAAAGCCAGTCGGCGAGCTCTACGGCGTCACGCACTGCGTTGGGTCCGAAGCCGAGTTCGTCGCGATGATGGAAGGGCTGCTACCAGGTTTCGAGCCGCACCCGATCAACCTCGAGTTCCTGAACATCATCGAATCGGGCCGTTCGGCGCCTTCCGTGCCGCGCTTCTTGCACCGCGCCATGGCCCGCGGCGCGGTCGCGATCCTCCCGCCGGTGGTCCGGAAGAAACTGGAGCTCGGTGCGGAATGGGACCTGACCGCGCTTGACCGTCTGGCGCTGATCTCCGCTGGCCGGCTCGCTGACCACTGGCGCGATCGCGACTCTCCAGCCTGGCAGTCGGCGCTGCGTCACGGTCTGCCAGGCGACTTCGCCTGGCGGTCGCCATCGATGCAGCGAAGCCTGCTCAAGAGCTGACGCTCACCTTTCCCTTGGAGGATTCATGTCTCAAGACGTTGCCGTGGCACACCCCAGTCTCCTGAAGACCGTTGCACAGACCATTGCACGCATCTGGCTGGGAGCCTCCCTGCTCCTCGCGGGAGCGGGCCACCTCACGTGGGCCCGCACCGAGTTCCTGGCCCAGGTTCCGAAGTGGCTCCCACTCGACGGCGACTTCGTCGTCCTCGCTTCGGGCGTGGTCGAGCTCGTGCTCGGCGCGGCGCTCATCTTCGCGCGCCGCCTGCGCCCGCAGGTCGGGTGGGCGGCGGCCGCGTTCTTCGTCGCGGTCTTCCCGGGCAACATCTCGCAGTACGTCCATGGCATCAGCGCGTTCGGTCTCGACACCGACAGGGCGCGGTTCATCCGGCTCTTCTTCCAGCCCGTCCTCATCGCCTGTGCCCTCTGGTCGACCGGCGCGTGGGCGGCCTATCGCGCGTCGAAGCGCTCGAAGTGACGCATCGGGCGACTCGCCGTGAACCTGGCGCTCTTTTATATGACGCAAAACGGGCCGGCCTGTTCACCCAGCCGGCCCGCTCGAGCGACGATCCGTTCGGTTTGATGGCTTGGGTTTAGTGGCTCAAGCCCTCATCAAGGACAGACGCAGGTGCCCGTACACGCGTACTCACGCCAGCACTCGGAGCCGCCACATGAGGCGGCGCACTGCGTCTGCGTGCTGTAGAAGTTCTGGAAGTTGCACGTCCACTTCAACGGGCAGATGCCCACCAGGGCCGTGCTCTGCCGGGACTCCTGCTCTCCGGAGGAGGCCTGCTCCTCGACGGCGGCGGGCTCGGCCGGCGGGACCACCACGGCTTCGGTGCCACAACCCATCAGGCCGAGGGTGATGCCCGCGATGGAGACAGCGAGAAAGGACTTGATACGCATGGAGGAAGCTCCTGGGTTCGTCTACGGGGGGACGGCCAGGAACACGTTACTCCTGTGTCTTCCTTGGAGTCGAGGCCGAAGGGACAACGCCAGGGCAGGGCGGAGGGAATGGATTGCGCACCCAATGAGCCAGTCCATTGGGTGCGCCGTGCTTCACTTGGATTCGCTGAGCGAGATGGCGTACACCTCGAACCGCGCGTCGTTCGGCAGGCTCATGGAGTGCACCTGCTTCGCCGGGTCGAGTGCGAGGGACTGGCCGAACAACCGCACCGGCGGCCCGTCCACGCCGCTCCCGGCCTTGATCCGATGAGGCATGTCGAGCACCACGGTGGTGCCGGACGGAGTGCTTCCCGCCCAGTCGCCCGCCGTGGCCGGGATGTCCGTCTGGCTGCCATCCGAATAGCGGACGGTGATCGTCGTGGTCACGGGACCATGGTGAGACACGGAGACCAGGTGAAGCGTCTGGTAATTGCCCCGCGGAAGAAGGATTCCCTGACCGCGAGCCTCCACGAAGTTGTTCGCGCTCCCTCTCGGATCGGGTGCCGAATACGTCACGCCCGACCAGGTGATGGATCCAGCCGCGGGGAACAGGTCTCCGTCGAAGCTCCAGCCCCCACCGTCGAAGTTGCCCTCTCGCGACTGGGCGACCGTGGCGGTGCCGTCATGGTTGCGCTCGTTCGTCAGATCCACGGCGCATTGCCCGGCAATGCCGGGCAGGCAGGTCCCCGCCGGCCGCACCTCGATGGTCACGTTTCGGGTCACGGTGTTCGCGCCATTCGCCGAGATGGCCACCTGGAGCGGATACACGCCCAATGCAGTGTTCGCGGGCACGGTGAGGGTGAGGGGCCCCGTCCACTGCACGGGCAGACGCTGTGACGACAGCTGGAACGAGGGCGCCGTGGCGGACCAGCCCGCCGGGACGGTCGGCGTCACGGAAACGTCCAACCCAAGAGGCGCCTGGCCGAGCACGTCCAGGGTCAGCTCGACCGTCTGGGCCTCGTTGCTCGCCGCGATGACAGCCGAGGAAGGCCGCAGGGACGCGTCGACGTGACTGCGGGCGTCCCCCTCGGCCTGATTGATCGACGGTGGCCTCGCGGCGCTCGCGGTTCCCCAGCTCGAGGGCTCGCCGCCGAGCGTATGTGCCAGGGTGCCGCCCCGCACGAACTCGTTCCACTCCAGGTAGGTTCGTGGCACATCCTGCCCGTCGAGCGTCACGCGCTGGATGTACCGCTGGGTGTCGCTGGCACCGGGCGCCGTGATGTTCAGCGTGCCGCCCTGGTGGGTGCCGAAGGGCCTGATGCGGACCACGGCGGACTCGAACTGGGGGCTGGACAGGGCGATGAAGTTCGCGCCACTCATCGTCGGGTACAGCCCGAGCGAGGAGAACACATACCACGCCGACATCGTGCCCAGGTCGTCGTTGCCCGTCATTCCGTCCGGCCCCGTGGTGAACAACGTCATCGCCGCGCGCACCACCGTGGCCGTTTTCGCGGGAGCTCCCGCCCACAGGTACATGTAGGGCGCGAGCAGGTCGGGCTCGTTGTTCGGGTTGTACGTGGGCTTGCCGTAGTAGTCGTAGGGCTGGGTGATCCATTCACCGCGAGCGGTCCCCGAGGGATCGGCGAGCAGCTTGTCGTAGGCGAAGAAGGCATCCAACCGCTGTTCGGTCGCGCGCTCACCACCCATGAGCGCGACCAGCCCGGCGGGGTCCTGTGGCACCAGCCACTGATATTGGTAGGCCCCTCCCTCGTGGAACTGGTGGGAGGCCGCCACCGGATCGTACGGCGTCAGCCACGTGCCATCGGCCGTGCGCGGACGGAACTGGCCGATGGAGGAGTCCCACAGGTTGCGGTACCACTGCCCGCGCCCGGCGAACATCCGTGCATCGTCCTCGTGCCCGAGCCCCCGTGCCATCAACGCGAGCGCCGCGTCGGCCGCCGAGTATTCGAGCGTCGCCGACGCCGGGTGCACGCAGTCGTTGTCACCGCCCTTGTGCGCGCAGTCGACGCCCAGGCTCAGACCGGACGGGAGGTATCCGCGGGTGTTGTAGTACTCGACCCCCGAGCGGCCGTTGTAGGGCGAATCGGAGGGGGGAGTGCTGAGCGCGTTCTTCCGCAGCAGCGCGTAGGCCTCTTGTTCATGACCCTCGAGCAGCCCCCGGGCCCAGGCCTCGACGAGGAACGGCGTGACGGGATCCCCGGTCATGATGTTGGTCTCGCTGTTGGCGAGCGCCCAGCGTGGCAGCCAGCCCCCCTCCCGACCGATGGCGAGGATCGACAGGGCGATGTCCCGGGCGACCTGGGGTTCGAGCAGCTCCAGCAACTGGTTCTGGGGGCGGTACGTGTCCCACAGCGAGAAGTTCTGGTACGGCGTGTAGCCGCTCGCGACATGCACCTGGTTGTCGAAGCCGACGTACCGGCCGTCCACGTCACCCGCCAGGTTCGGGTGCAACTGCGCATGGTACAGCGCGGTGTAGAAGGCGACCTGCCGATCTCGGGAACCTCCGCTGATCTTGATCGCCCGGAGCTTGTCGACCCACGCGTCATGCAGCCGGGTCCGCGTGGCATCGAAGTCGAAGGACTCGCCCGTCTCCTTCGCGAGGTTCTGTCTGGCACCGTCGAGCCCGGTATAGGACAGCCCGACCTTCACCGTGACGTCGCGATCCGTGGTCGTGTCGAACGTCACCCAGGCGCCGTTGTTCCCCGTGCCAGCCGCGTCCCGCGAGCCGGGTGTCGGGGTGGAGCCGCGCCAGGTGCCGTGGGACGCGAAGGGCCGGTCGAACGTGGCCGTGAAGTACACCGTGTGCTGGTCACGCCCGGCGCAGAAGCCGCCGGCCCTGACCCGGCCCTCGAGGGTCCGGTCCCCGACGACATGGATTTCCGATTCATGAACCGCCTGGTTGGCCTTCCCGGTGTTGAAGAGGACATTCGCGGCGGCCGTGGCCGGGAAGGTGAAGCGCTGCCAGCCGGTCCGCTCGGTGGCCGTGAGTTCGGCTTTGATGCCGTAACGGGAGAGGCCGACGCGGTAGTACCCGGGCGTGGCCTCTTCGTCGTCATGCGAGTACTTCGACTTGTAGCCATTGACGTCGACGGTCTCGACGGCGCCGGTCGTGGGCATGATGGGCAACTCACCCACGACGCCGCAGCCGACACCGGACAGGTGCGTCTGGCTGAAGCCGTAGATGGAGTCCTGCTGGTAGTCGTATCCGCCCTGTCCGCCCGTGTCCGGGCTGACCTGTACCATCCCGAAGGGCGCGCTCGCGCCGGGAAAGGTATTGCCGAAGTTCTGGGTGCCGATGAAGGGGTTGACCAAGGGGGTGGGGTCCACCTCGGGCTCTTCCACCCCGGGGACCTCGGGCTCGTCGACCGGGGGGGGCACGGTGCTCTTGCAACCAGCGAGCAGTCCAGCGACCGCCAGACCCGCCATTCTTCTCTTGCTGCGCAACCACATGAACGGAACTCCTCGTCGTGACGACGTTGTCGGGGAAACGCGCACTTTATATGCGGAGTGGCCGGAGTCGTGCGCGCCGATACCACCTCGAGCAGCGCCGCCTCGCGCTGATGTTCTCCAGTGCATCTCGGGCCTGAACACGGGCGGGTGGGGTGGAGCCCTGTTCGGGTGCTCCGCCCATGGGCGCAAGCTCCGGAGTGGAGCCTCGGCGAGGAGCAATCCCTGGACGTCTCGGGTCGCTTGACAGCTTTTCACCCCGATGGCTTTTCACCTTGACAGCGCGTCGCCTTGACAAGATTTCAGCTCGCCCATCCACTTGAAGTTGGCGTGCGAATCCCTAATTTCATGGCTTGGCTAACCCGAGGCGAACCATGTCAAAGACCAAATCCCAACCCCACGTTACGTCCAAGGCCATTCACGTCGAGACAGCCACAACGGTGCAGGGACCCGCGGCGACCAGCATTTCGGTGGAGGTCGACGAGGAGAAGCTCGGCCGGGACATCGCCGACGGCGGTCGGGTCGACCGGGCGGTTGCCATGATTCCCCGGACCACGGCGGGCAGGCAGGAATGGAACGAGGAGGAGCTGAGGCACTCCGGTCGACGGGTCACCGATGATGAGCGCGTCGTGAAAACCTTCAATGCGACGGTGCGAGGGCCGATCGACGCCAGGCAGTCCGGAGTCTCGGTGAAGGTCGAAACGCCCGGAGGTGCTGTCTGGTCCAATGACCAGGACACGCACCTGACGAGGGACGCCGACAAGCCAGCGACCGACGAGCATTGACACGGAACACGGATCGAGGGTCTCGCCCGGCGGGGCCCTTGTGTCCCCGCGGGGCAGTCAGTCGCCAGCATCGGAGAGCGCCTTTCGAAACATGGTCACGAAGCTGCTCGCGCTCTCGTCGCCCAGCTCGATTGCCACGCTCTGCACGGAGGCTCTTCGCGTGAGCCATTGCAACGCCAGGATTTGTCACCATCTCCATCCCGACCACCAGGACAGTTCGTCGCGCACCTCGAGCTCAATCGCGATAAGGGTCTCGGGGCCAGGCTGGCGGGCGCGGCCCTGTCCGTTCCTGGCGTTACCGGCCTTCTGCTGAAGGGCTTGGAGAAGGAATGACGAGGCGCGCGTACGACGCCCGTCACATTCGTCGGCACGCTCATCCCTCCTGGTCGAACCCAATCACACCCGACAGCTGACACCGCCGCCTCCCGCGGACGGATGGGAGGATGTCGGAGGTGGCATTACCTTCCACCTGAACGACACCGGAGGCCGGTCATGAAGCGCAACGGGGCAGTCAGACGAGCGCAGGACTGGTGCGCGCAAGGGTGAACACGCCTCCGTCCATGTTGGAGTCTCACACCGGGGACATTCCCTTCCCCAATGGGAACCGTGCGAAGTGGGTACGTGCGTCGCCCGGGGATGATCCCCACGCGCTCCTCCGCGCGCTCGATCTGCCCAGGCCTCGAGCCCTCATCCTCCTGCTCGGAGGTGCGGACGGATTGGCGCCCGAACTCAACGCGAGTCTGCGGCAACTCATCAGCCAAGGGGTGGCCTGCTGCGCCGTGGAGACGGGAGCCTTCATTCTCGATGGGGGCACCTGGTCCGGCATCATGGCCCTCATGGGCGAGGGGGTGGCCGAGCGCGGGTACCACTCGCAGCTCGTCGGTGTGGCCCCCGCGCAGCTCGTCACCTGGCCCGGAAGCCCCTTCGGGGATGGCGCCGGGGAACGCACGCCGCTCGACGAGAACCACACCCACTTCGTCCTGGTGGATGGCAACACCTGGGGAGGGGAGACGCCCCTCCTCTACACGCTCGCCTCCGCGCTCACCGAGGGGGGCATCCCCGTGGTCGTGGTGCTCGCCAATGGCGGGGACGTCACCCGGCAGGAGGCGCTCGCCGCCGTCCGTCACCACTGGCCCCTGGTGGTCCTCCAGGGCTCCGGCCGGCTGGCGGACGAGATCTCCACCCAGGTGTCCCGGCCTTCTTCCAACATCGCCGACCCGGTCCTCGCGGAGATCCTCTCCGAGGGTGACCTCTGCCTCTTCCCGGTGGAGGGCTCGCCGCGCGACCTCACGCACCTGCTCAAACGTGAGCTACGTGAGGACTCCATCCTCAAGCTGGCCTGGCAGCGCTTCGCCCTCTACGACGCCAACTCCACCCGGCAGCAGCGCGTCTTCCGGCGACTGCAGTTCTGGAGCTTGACCCTGGGCGTCCTGGGCACGCTCCTGGCCCTGCTCGATACGCAACTGCGCCTCCTGGGGCTCATCGTGGAGCAGGGACGAGTGGATGGGCTGTTGAGGATACTCATCGTGCTCCTGGCCGCATTGGTCACCGTGCTGGTGGCCGCCTCCAGCCAGTTCAAGGCCGGCACCCGGTGGATCCTCCTGCGTGCGCACGCCGAGGCCATCAAGCGGGAAATCTTCCGCTATCGCTGCCGCATCGGCATCCGGAGCGAGCCCAGGCCGGGCCGGTTGTCCAGTGAGCGCCGGTTGGCCAGCCGGATGAAGTCCATCTGCCGCCCGCTCCTGCAGGCGGAGGCCGCCCTCTCCGCACCGCGCACCTACCGAGGCCCGCTGCCCCCGCCCGGTTCACTGGCCCCCGGCGATGACGGCTTCAGCTCGCTCACCCCCTTCCGCTACATCCGCTACCGCCTGGATGATCAGCTCGGCTACTACCGGCGGAAGATCGATCGGCTCGACCGGAGTGCCCGCCGGCTGCAGTGGCTCACCATCATCGCCAGCGGCATGGGCACGGTGCTGGCGGCCATGGGGGCGGAACTCTGGGTGGCCCTGACGACGTCGCTGGTGACGTCCGTCACCGCCTGGCTGGGCTACCAGCAGGCCGAGAGCCACCTGACGAAGTACCACCAGTCCACGACCGACCTGGACAACATCAAGGCCTGGTGGAGCGCCCTCTCCCTCGAAGAGCAGGGCAGACGCCGCAACTTCGAGAACCTCATCGACAGCACTGAATTCGTCCTCCAATCGGAGCTGACGGGCTGGTTGCAGGAGATGAGGGACACCCTGGCCCGGATGCAGACGCGGCGCGACAAGAAACCCGGAGAGGCCGAGACGACCAAACACTGACCGCAGGGGCAGGTATGGCACGGATCTTCGTCAGCTATCGACGAGACGACAGCCCAGGACACACAGGCCGGCTCTATGACCACCTGGTCACCCATTTCGGTGAGAAGCTCGTCTTCCGGGACATCGAGACCATCGAGCCCGGAGCCGACTTCGTGCACGCCATCGAGGAGGCGGTCGAATCGTGCGGCGTGCTGCTCGCCGTCATCGGGCCGCAGTGGCTTGGTGCCCGGGACAAGCAGGGACGGCGACGGTTGGACAACCCCGAGGACTTCGTCCGGCTGGAGGTGGCCACGGCGCTGTCGCGCGACGTGCGGGTCATCCCAGTACTGGTGGGTGGCGCCACCGTCCCCTCCGAGGAGGAACTTCCCCCCGATCTCGCCCCGCTGGCTCGGCGCAACGCCATCGAGATCAGCGATCCCCGTTTCCGTTCCGACATGGCGCACCTCATCCGCGCCATCCAGAGCGCGCTCGGTGAGAAGCCCACTCCAGCCGCCGGGGTACCACGGCCCGGAGTCCAGCGGCGTCGGTGGGGAGCGGTCGGGTTCGTCATCACCTTCACCGTGGTGGTGCTTGCTGGGCTTCTGTGGGGGCCATGGCGCGAGTCCAAGCCGACAGCCGGGGACGCGGGAGTGGCCGGGAAGGTATCGAGGGAAAAGAAACAGCGTTCCCCGTCGCCACGAGACGCGGGCGTGGTGCAACCCACGCGGGAGGACGCGGGGACCGACGCGGGCGTGGTGCAACCCACGCGGGAGGACGCGGGGACCGACGCGGGCGTGGTTCAGCCAACGCAGGAGGACGCGGGGACTGACGCGGGCGTGGTGCAACCCACGCAGGAGGACGCGGGGACCGACGCGGGTGTGGTGCAACCCACGCAGGAGGACGCGGGGACCGACGCGGGCGTGGTGCAACCCACGCAGGAGGACGCGGGGACCGACGCGGGTGTGGTGCAACCCACGCAGGAGGACGCGGGGACCGACGCGGGCATCGCAACGCCATCTCCCTCCGATGCGGGAACGATGGACGAGGATGGTGGAACCGGAGGCAGTGAAGTGCTTCCCGCTCCGGAACCCGAGTCATCACCACAACCCGCTCCAGAACCCGAGTCACCCCCACCGCCTCAGCCGGAACCCGAGCCGGATTCGGGTCCATGACTCCATGACGTCAGAACGGCTTGTCACCGAGGATGGTGGCGCGGTGCATGATTCGCCGCTGCGGGCGGTAGTCGTCGACCGCGTAGTGCTGGGTGATGCGGTTGTCCCAGAAGGCCACGTCATTCTCCTGCCAGCGCCAGCGGATGAAGAACTCCGGGCGGGTGCTGTGGGCGAAGAGGAAGCGCAGCAGGGTATCGCTCTCCGCCGGCTCCAGTTCATTGATGCGGGTGGTGAAGCCGTCATTGACGAACAAGCCCTTGCGTCCGGTCACCGGGTGGGTGCGCACCACCGGGTGGTTTCGCGGTGGGTTGTTCCGCTTGGCTTCCTCGTACCGGGCGAGCTCTTCCTGGGTGGTGCCGAAGCGCTCCAGGGGGAAGGAGCGGGTCAGGTCGTGGGTGGCGGTGAGGCCGTCGAGCAGTTTCTGCATCGGCTTCGACAATGCGTCGAAGGCCGCGCTGCTGCTGGCCCACAGGGTATCACCCCCGTAGGGGGGTAGTTTCTTGGCGGCGAGCACGGCGCCGAGGGCGGGAGTTTCCAGGAAGGTGACGTCGGTGTGCCAGATGGCGTTGTCACGCACGTCGGTGACGGCGGTGTCGAGCACCAGCACTTGCGGTTGCTCGGGGATGTTCGGGTAGATGGGGTGGATGTGCAGCTCTCCGAAGCGCGCGGCGAAGGCGGCCTGCTGCCGGGGCGTCAGCGGTTGGTCTCGGAAGAACAGCACCTGGTGTTGCAGCAGCGCTCGTTCGATGGCGTCCCGGTGGGAGTCGCTCAGGGGCTCGCGCAGGTCGATGCCTTCAACGACCGCACCCAGGGCGGGGTTCAAGGGAGTAATGTTCAGGGACATCTTCTCTACCTCTTCGGAAGGTTCAGTGCGGGTGCCCATGCCAGGGAACCAGCCTGCGTTGCAGGGCGCGCAGGCCGAGTTCCAGGGCGAAGGCGATCAGGGCGATGACCAGGATGCCGAGGATCACCACGTCCGTGACCAGGAACTGCGCCGCCGACTGCACCATGAAGCCGAGGCCGCTGGTGGCGGCGATCAGCTCGGAGGCCACCAGGGTCGACCAACCCACGCCGAGGCCGATGCGCACGCTGGTGAGGATGTCCGGCAGGGCGCTGGGCAGGATGACATGGCGGATGAGCTGCGCCTGGGTGGCGCCCAGGGATTGCGCGGCACGCAGCCGGGCCGGATCGACATGGCGCACGCCGGTGGCGGTGGCGATGGCGATGGGAGCGAAGATGGCCAGGAAGATCAGCAGCACCTTGGACAGCTCGCCAATGCCGCACCAGATGACGATCAGCGGCAGGTAGGCCAGTGGAGGGATCGGCCGGTAGAACTCGATCAACGGGTCGAAGATGCCTCGGGCCACGCGGCTGCGACCCATGGCGATGCCCAGTGGAATCGCGGTCAGCACGGCGGCGAGCAGGGCCACGCCGATGCGCCCCAGGCTGGCACCCAGGTGCTGCCAGAGGCTGGCGTCCATGTAGCCCTGGGTCAGCAGCTCCCAGCCCTTGCGCGCCACGGCCTGTGGGCCAGGCAGGAACAGGGGTTCGACCAGCCCGGCGGTGGTCACCGCCCACCACAGGAACAGCAGGGTGGAGACCGTCAGGACGCTGATGACCGTGAGGCTCAGCGGGCGGCGCGGAGGCCGGGTCGTGGGCTCGGGGGGGGTCGCCACGGCTGGAAGTTCGAGGCTGCTCATGCCGTTCTCCTCTTCCGTTCGGCGAAGACCTGGGCCAGGACGTGTTCGCGGGTTTCGATGAAGCGCGGGTCGGATTTGATCGCCCGTGCGCTCTCTCCGGCGGCATGGCGCTGGCCGAAGTCGAGCTCGAGTCGTTCGCTGATACGTCCCGGATGGGGCGACAGGAGGATCAGCTCGGTGGCGAGGAACACCGCCTCCTCGATGTCGTGGGTGATCAGGAACACCGGCTTGGACGTGCGCTTCCACACCTGGAGCAGCAGCTCCTGCATCTGCTCGCGGGTGAAGGCGTCCAGCGCGCCGAAGGGTTCATCCATCAGCAGGATGCGCGGGTCCGCGGCGAGGGCGCGGGCGATGCCGACGCGCTGTTTCTGGCCACCGGAGAGCTGCCAGATGCGCCGCGTGTCGAAACCGGCCAGGTCGACCAGGGCGAGCAGTTCGCGGGCCCGGGCCTCGCGCTGGTCACGCGGCATGCCGGCCAGCTCGAGGCCAAAGGCGACGTTGGTCAGCACGTCCTGCCAGGGCAGCAGGGCGTCGTCCTGGAAGACCACGCCGCGCTCGGCGCTGGGGCCGCGCACCGGGAGGCCGTCGAGGGTGATGCGTCCGCCGCTGGGTGGCACGAAGCCAGCGATCAGGTTGAGCAACGTGGTCTTTCCGCTGCCGGACGGGCCGAGTGCGACCAGCAACTGCCGTGGCCCGAGGCTGAGGGAGATGTCTGTCAGGACCGGACCGGTCGTGCCAGGGTAGCGTGCGCTGATGCGCTCCAGTTGGAGTAGGGCCATCGTCGTCTCAGGGAGGGGAGGGGCGCAACGGCGTCATTCCTTCAAGTACTTCGCGCTGACGTAGGGCGAGTAGTCGGGCCGTACCGTGTCGGTCTTGCCTTGCTCCTTGAGGAACAGGGCGGTGGCGGCAATGGCCCTGGCGGTCTCGCCTCCGAGCAGTCGTTCCTGGGCCCTGGCATCCGGGAAGGTGGCGCCGGTCAGCAGTTCCGGCACGTCCTCCGGTTTCGCGCCGGTCAGCCTGGCGATCTTCCGCACGGGAGCGGAGTCGGCGGTCCAGGACTCCTTGTGGGAGGCGTAGTCGGCGAAGGCTTCCAGGCTGACCCTGACGAACCGGGCGAGCACCTCGGGATGTTTTTCCGCGAAGTCCTTGCGCGCGACCCAGACCTCGAAAGTCGGCGCGCCCCAGGCGCCGACCTCGGCGGCGGTGGTGAGCACCTTGCCACTCCTCTTGATTTCGCCGAGGGCCGGAGACCAGACGAAGGCACCGTCGATATCACCGCGCTTCCAGGCCGCGGCGATCTCGGTGGGGTTGAGGTTGATGACCTTCACCCGGGTCGCGTCCAGCTTCCAGTGCTTGAGCGCGCCGAGCAGGCTGTAGTGGGAGGTGGAGACGAACGGGGTGGCGATGGTCTTGCCCACCAGATCCTGGGGGGTGTTGATGTTGCTGCCATGGCGTACCACCAGGGCCTCGGCGGAGTTGATCTGCGCGGAGACCAGGAAGGTGACGAGCGGCAGGCCCCGGGTGGCGGCAGCGGCCAGCGGGCTGGAGCCGAGGTTGCCGAGCTGCACGGCACCGGAGGCCATGGCGGTGATCACCTCCGCGCCGCTGTTGAAACGCCGCCAGTCGAGCTTCTGGCCGATGGCCTTCTCGTAGGTGCCGTCGGCTTGCGGCACCTTGGTCGGGTCGATGCCCGTCTGGTATCCGATGACGATGTCGGCCGCCTGGGCGGACAGTGCCAGACAGCTCCAAACCAGGACCGCCAGCAGCCGATGGGGAATCAGGGATGCGCTCATGCGCGACGCTCCTCGAACACGGAGTAATCAGCGTGTTCGAGTACTCGTCTGGAGATAAATAACTTTTTCGCATGAGCATATGCTCGGCGGGTTACAGCGCCGGTGACAACCGCACCATGACGACGGAACGTCTCGCGGCCTGGAGCCGGGTGAGTATCCTGCCAGCCCATGGATCTGCGAATCGTGCTCGGCCTCGTGCTGATGCTGGTGTCACCAGCGTGGAGTCAGTCGTCGGCCTCCACCGCCTCGGACTTCGAGGGCCGCATGGCGGCCACGGCGCGTGCCTACGAGGACCTCGACTATGAACACGCGCTCCAGGAGCTCGATGGCGCCAGCCTCCTCGCGCGCGACGATGGAGAGCGGGCCCGGGTGGCCATCTACCGGGGCCTCGTGCTCGGGGACCTGAGGCGGCGCCAGGCGTCCCAGGCTGCCTTCCGCGCGGGCCTGATGCTGCGGCCCGATGCGAGCCTCCCGGTGAAGGTGTCCCCCAAGGTGGCGCGCGACTTCGAGGCCGTGCGCCGTGAAGTGCTGGCGCTCAACCCGCGCCCCCCGTCGGACGCGCCGCGCGCGGTGCCGGACGCGAAGCTCGCGCCGACGCCAGCTTCGGGGCTCGTCCCCTCCGCCGGGGCGGAAGCGGAGGTGCGCGCCTCGCGCTCCACGCCGGTGCTCCCACTGGCGCTGCTGGGGGCGGGCGTGGTGCTCGGCGGCGTGGGCGGCTACTTCGGCCTGCGGTCGCACGGCAACGTGAGCGACGCGCGCGCGGCCGACTTCTACAGCGACCGGCTGGCTCACCTGGACAGCGCGCGGGGACAGGCGCTCGTGGCCAACGTCCTGCTGGGCGCGGCCGTCACCGCCGCCGCGGGGGCGGCCGTCACCTGGTTCCTCAAGGACAGGACACCGTCGCCGCGGGCGGAGGTGTCGCCATGAAGCGCGCCGTGGTCGTGGGACTCGGGTTGCTCTGCATCACCTGCACCGTGCCGGACATCGACGAGCTCGAGTCCGAGCGCCCGAGCAGTTGCGACGCGGACCACCCCTGCCAGGTCCGCGTGCTGCTGACCTACGACGGCTTCCGTCCGGGCTGCGTCACGCTGCGGCTCGAGGACGCGGAGGCGTCCTCGAGGACGCTGGAGCTCCCGGTGGAGCCTCCGGTGTTGGAGGGGAAGGGCACCCGTGAGGTGGGCTTCATCCGCAGGGCCGGCTGGAGCCACACCGTGGTGGTGTCGGCCTCCGCCCGCGAGCACTCGTGCACCGGACAGGAGGTGGCCACCGCGACGGGCCGGGTGGACGTTCCCAACGAGGGGAGCGCGGAGGTGTCCCTGGGCCTGAGCGCGCGCGACGAGGATGGGGACGGCTACGTGAGCACCTTCTCCGAGGGCACGGACTGCGATGACCGCTCCGCCTCCATCGCACCCGGTCTGGAGGAGCGCTGCGACTTCCTCGACAACAACTGCGACACCCGCGTGGACCCGGAGCCCGTGTGCGCCGGCGTCGAGTGGAGGACGACACCGCCCCTGGGCGGAGTGGCTCGCCGGGATGTGGCCCCTCACGCGCGCGGCCGGGCCTGGTTCGTGAGCGACAACACGGGCGTGCTCGCCTACGTCAGCCGCGAGGCCGACGGCGGCTTCGACGTGCGGCGGTTCACCGACTGCGAGGGGGCGTGGTCCACCGCCTGGGCGCGGCCGAGCGACGGGCGCGTCTTCATGGGCTCCTGGCTGGGTCAGCTCGCCACGCGAACGACCACTGTCGGGAAGCCCTGCACGGTGGCGCCCTTCGACGGGGGCGGCGCGGCCATCCAGGACATCGTGGGGTTCGAGGGAGACGGGGGCACGACGCTCTACGCGGTGAGCGAGTCCGGGGACATCCTCCGCTGGGACTACCCGGAGGACCCGGTGCGGGTGGCGCACGTGGACGCGGACCTGCGCTCCATCCACGGGCTCGACCCGCGGACGCTCATCGCCGTGGGGACGGCCGGGAGCAAGGTGCCGGTCGCCTACCACGCCAACCCGGATGGTGGCACGTGGCTGCCGGAATCGCTGCCGCCGTCCTCCGCGGGGCAGTTCGCCCTCCAGTCCGTGCACGTGGTGAGCCCGGGTCTCGCCTACGCCTCGGGAGACCAGGGGCTGCTGCTGGAGCGCGAGGGGGGCACGTGGACCACGAAGCCCGCGTACCCCATCTTCGTGGACGGCGGCGTCGCCCCGGACATCCTCGACGTGGTGTCCTTCGGGAAGGGCGCCGTCTTCGGACGCCTGGACACGGACGACATCGTCCGCTTCGACGGGACGCGGTGGCTGGACTTCCGCTTCGGCACGCAGGGCTTCACGAGCCTCGAGGCGCTGTCGTCGGACGAGATCTGGAGCGTGGCCGAGGACGGCACCGGCTTTCACTGGGGGCCGTAGCCGCGCGATGACCCGAAAAATGAATCACCCGTCTCCTTCTGCCTGAACCTGGCGGCGTGGCCCGAGGCGGGCCGCTTGACCAGACATCATGCATTTCGGAGGCGTCATGCGGCGTCGTGCGTGTGGTTTGTCCGCCACGGTGGCGGCCATCCTGCTTTTGGGAATTGCTTGCGGTGAGCGTGATGCCGCCCCGCTGGCGAAGAGCGAGAGTCCGTTGGCCGCGGCCTGCTCCGAGTGGGCCGAAGGGACGAGCTACACGGCCGGGCAGGTGGTGACCTACCAGGGGGCGACGTACACCGCACGGGTGGCTCACACCGCGCATCCCGGGGCCAATTGGAACCCGAGGGATACGGCCACGCTCTGGCAGGCAGGAGGGAGCTGCGGTGGAGGAAGCACCGACGGAGGTACGGGGGGCGGCACTGATGCTGGCACCGGCACCGATGCTGGCACTGGCACTGACGCTGGCACCAGCACGGCCAGCCCCTGGGCCGCCAACACGCAGTACGCGGTGGGCGACGTCGTCTCCTACGGTGGTGTGAAGTACCAGTGCATCTTCGCCCACACCTCCGGGCCAGGCTGGGAGCCGCCCAATGTCCCCTCCCTGTGGAAGGTGGCTCCGCCCGACACGGGAGGAGGCGGCCCCACGACGCCCTTCTGCGCACCCGCGTGGGTGGCCACCAAGATCTATTCGAAGGGGAAGGTCGTCGGATACAACGGCAGGGCCTACCGCGCCCTGGCCGACGTGCACGGAATCAGGCCCGACGACACCGTCTACAACATGTGGCAACTCGTCGGCGTTCCGGACGAGGCCCTGTGCCCGGTGTCCATCCCCAACACCATCGACTATGGCCAGCCATCGGTGGTGACGGGCAACGAGCGCGCGGGCAGCGCCGCGCCTTCGGGACCCATCGGCGCGGCCCACCCGGTCTCCGGCACCGGCACCGGCGGCACCCGGGGTGGTATCGATCCCTCGAAGGATCCGGGTGGCAACCACCCCGGCTTCGACGCGGACACGGGCGCGCGCGTCTCCAAGCTTCCTCCCGGAACCCTGCCACTCCAGCACAATGTCTATCAACTGAGCGCCGGACAGGAGATCGTCGAGTACCTCGGGGACTGGGCCATCTATGGCCGTCGCTTCGACTTCAACAAGCTGCCGGTGAAGAACGTGCACCGGCTCGTCTACGGGTTCGCGGGCATCTGCTTCCCGGCCGCGAAGAACACGCAGGACCCGGGCTTTCCCACCACCGCGCCCGCGGCGGTCAATCGGACGTGCAAGCAGAGCCACCTGCCAGACGGTGCGATGGCTGTCGCGGACTTCGAGGCGGCCTTCCTGCGCGTCCTGCCGGGCCAGACCGGAGGCAAGGTGACGGGCACGGAGCCCATGTATGACCTGGACCCGAAGGACGTGGCGGGCGTGTTTGGCGTCCTCTACAAGCTGCGTCAGGAGAACCCGCACCTGAAGTTGGATCTGTCGGTGGGCGGGTGGACCCTGAGCGAGGGCTTCCCGTGGATGGCGTATGATCCGACGCGGCGCAAGGCGTTCGTGGACTCGGTGGTCCGCTTCCTGGAGCAGTTCGACTTCGATGGCATCGACATCGACTGGGAGTACCCGGGCGCGGACGGCGCGGTGCCCGGGATGTCCCGCCCGGACGACCCCCAGAACTACCTGCAACTGCTGAAGGAACTGCGCGCCGGCATGGACTGGCTGAGCAGGAAGACCGGCAAGCAGTATCGCCTCTCCAGCGCCATCGCGGCGATCCCGAGCAAGCTGACGCTCATCGACTGGGCGGAGACGAGCAAGTACCTCGACCGCCTGTACCTGATGACGTACGACTTCTCCGGTGCCTGGGAGCGCCAGTTCAGTCACCACACGCCGCTCCTCACCAACCCCAACTTCAAGGATGCCCAGGGGAACACCGCGCCCCTCTCCGTGGACGCGGCGGTCCGGACGCTGAGGGAGGAGGGTGCGCCGGCGAACAAGATCATGATTGGCATCGCCAACTACCACCGCGCCAAGGCCATCAAGCTCGGCGACATCACCGAGTACACGAACGGCCTGAGGGGGAGTTCCACCTTCGGCGACCTGAACGCCACCGGCGTCGGGCTCGTCCTGGGCGTCGCCGGCGTCGGCTCGTGGGAGGCCGGCGTGGTGGAGGGCTATGATTTGTATCAGAACTTCCTCGACAAGGACCTGAAGCCCAGGAATGGCTACCACCTCTACACGGACAAGGCGTCCAACGCGGACTACCTGGTCAACCCGCTCGGCTCGTTCATCACCGTCGAGACGCCGCGCACCGTGGCGCTGAAGGCCGCCTACGCGAAGGTGAACGGCCTGGCAGGCGTGTTCGGGTGGCAGATGGAGCAGGACAACGGCTACAACCTCAACGCTCTCAACCACGTGCTCGGCAACGCGCTGGTGAGCAACCTGTCGGACGCGAAGCCACAGGACCAGATCGCGGTCTGCGGTGAGAACGTGACCGCCGCGGAGTGCGCGCAGCTCAACCAGGGCATCAAGTAGCCACCGGGCTCGTGGAGCTGACGGGGGGCACACTCCGGGCGTGGCGTTGTTTGCGATTTCACAGGGCCAGCGAACCTTTCCTTGCCCGGGCGTGTCTTGGAGTGGGCCCGGCATACGATGGTCGCTGGCACCGGACTCGCGAGTGGTGCCCGAACAAGGGAGAGTCATGCACACGATTCAGCCGACCCCGTCCTCGTGGCGGCCCCCGCGGAAGTCGTTCCACGCGCTCCTGCTCCTGAGCCTGGGGTGGAGCGGATGCGGTCTGTTCGGTCAGAACTCCCCGGAGGACTCCAACCACGCCCCCTCCCTCACCCAGGTGACCGCCACGCCGGCCTCCGTCAACGAGGTCGCGAGCACCACCCTCGCGGTGACCGCCACCGACCCGGACGGGGATCCGCTCACCTACACCTGGACACAGACCCCGGCCACTCCCGTCGGCACCTTCGGCACCGAGACCGGCTCGAGCCGCACCTGGACGGCGCCCGCGGTGCCGGCCGACACGACCTTCACCCTGCACGTGACGGTCTCGGATGGGAAGGACGGCACGGCCGAGGGCTCGGTGGACGTGGGGGTGAAGAACGTTCCCACCGTCAACCGCGCCCCCACCGTGGACGCGGCCATCACCGCGCCTGGCTCGGTGATCGCGGGTGACACCGTCAACCTCTCCATTGGTGCCACGGATCAGGACGGGGACATCCTCACCTATGCCTGGACGGTCGATCCGGCGGGCGCGGGCACCTTCACCAACCCCACGGCCGCCGCCGCGCAGTGGCGCTCCGGCGACCTCGCCGCGGCGACGAGCTACTCCTTCCTGGTCACGGTCTCCGACGGGCACGACTCGGTGACGCGCTCGGTGAACGTGGAGGTGTCCATCCCCTCTTACGCCAGGGACATCCAGCCCATCTGGGACGCGCAGTGCACGCGGTGCCACAACAGCAGCACCGCGAGCCGCGGGGGGCTGAACCTCGATGCGGGCAAGTCCTGGGCTTCCATGGTGAACATCAAGAGCAACAACGCCCCCTGCATCAGCACCAACCTCGCGCGCGTGCTGCCGAAGCAGCCCGACGACTCGCTGCTCGTGAAGAAGCTCATCGCCAATCCCCTCTGCGGTACCAGGATGCCGCAAGACAACCTGGCCTACTTCGACGAGCACCCCGGCGAACTCACCCGCATCCGCTCCTGGATCCTCGCCGACGCGCCCAACAACTGATCCTCGGCGCGCGCTTCCAGCACAGGCTTCACCACCGCCACGCCCCTCATCCCAAAGACTGGCGGGAAGGGGCGAGGGCCCTGGCCCAGTCTGGGAGGCGCGAGCCGCTGGTTGGCCGCGATCGTGCTTTGGAATACCTCCCACCAGGTGCGGTGGGTACCGCTGAAGGCTCGGTTTCGATCCTACAATGTAGTTAAGCGAAACTGAACGTTCCAGGCACTTCAATTGATAAAAAAACGAGAATCAATGGATAATGCCTCTGACCCGGAAAGTGCATCGAGAAGGACTTCTCGTGGGTCCCTCAGCGCATGACCGGGTCGTCGAGGTGTCACTCCCCCGAGTAGGAGGTATGCATGGACAACAAGAAGAAGAAGTCGGCCCAACGTGCTGGGCGGGCTCTCGCATCCCCAGCCGCGCTGTCGCTGCTCTTCGGCTCCTTCGCCGGCAATGCCGCGACGCTGGAGCCGGTGATCAACGACTCCATCGGCATCGGCAGTGTCAGCCGCATCCAGACCGATGTGCAGCAGCAGCAGCAGCAGCAGCAGCAGCAGAGCGTGGCCCAGGCGTCCGGAGCCAAGCCGAAGATGCTGCGGCAGCTCGCCGCCGCCATCGGCTAGTCCGCGGGACGCGGAACACCGCGTCAGCCTGGTGATGTGCAGTCCGCGGGGGGTCCTCTTCCAGGGGCGCTCCCCGTCTTTTCGCCGAGGAGCGGAGTCCGCCCCGGCGCTGTGCGCACGCATGAACGGAGGACCCCGCAGATGACCATTCCAGCCCCGCCTGTCTCGCGCGAGACCAGCCCGGTCCGCACCCGCGCCGAACATCCTGATCTCCACCTCGTCTTCCCACCGCAGTGGTCGCCGCTGCAGCCCTTCCTGAGCACGCCGTCGCTCAAGGCCTATCTCGAGGAGCGGGGTTTCCACATCCGCCAGGACGACTGGAACATCGCGTTCTACCGCTGGTTCATTGGCCCCGAGCGTCTTCCGCTCGCGAGGACGCGCCTGACGCACTACGTGCAGTCGATGACAGACGAGGAGGGCCTGTACCGGGCCAAATGCCTGCATTCGCTCGCGACGCTCGAGGAGTACGAGCAGCTCCTTGCCCTGGTGGAGGGACTGCGCACCGGCGACACCTACGATACGCTGGAGCACTTCAAGGAGAGCGTGGACGCCCTGAAGAGCCTGCTGGCCGCCTTCTCGGCCGCGGAGCCGGTGATCGAGGTGGGCACGACGTCGCTGTCCGACGGGGACGTGCTCAACTCGATCGAATCGCTCATGGAGTTCATCGACGATCGCCACGCCAACCCCTTCATCCCTTTCTTCGAGCAACATGTCGCGGCGATCACCCAGGTCCCGCGCTTCTTCGGCGTCTCGATCATCGGCACCGAGCAGATCGTCGCGGGCCTCACCCTCGGGCGCATCTTCAAGCGGGCCTTCCCGAACGTGCCGGTGCTGGTGGGCGGCAGCGTGTTCTCCCGCCTCGTCGAGAAGGAGAAGACCTGGGTCACGCGCTTGTTCGGCACCTGCTTCGACTACGTCTGCCGTTACGAGGGCGAGCGGCCCATGGAACGCTTCCTCTCCAGCGAGGATCCCCGTCGGGATCGGACCCCGAACCTCGCCTTCCTCGACGGGGGGGAGTTGGTGCTCACTTCGCTGGGCGACACCATCCCCATGAGCGAGGTGCCCACGCCAGACTTCTCGGACCTGCCACTCGAGGACTACCTGTCGCCGCAGATCGTCCTCCCCTTGCTGACCACGCGCGGCTGCTACTGGGGCAAGTGCGCCTTCTGCTACCACGGCATGATCTACCAGGACCGCTACCGCATGCGGGCCCCGGAGCTGATCGCCAGGGATGTGGAGCTGCTGAACCAGCGCCACGGCGTGTTGCACTTCGCCTTCAATGACGAGGCCCTGCCGCCGAAGCTGTTCCGGATGCTCCCCCCGGCGATGCCCAAGGAAAAATACTTCTTCACCGCCCTCTACAAGTTCGAGAAGTACTTCACGCGGGAAGACTTCAAGAACATGTATGACATTGGCTTCCGCTCGCTCTACATCGGCCTGGAGACGGCGTCCGAGCGCGTGCAGAAGCACATGCGCAAGAACAACACGCAGAAGGTGATGGTGGACAACCTGCAGTTCGCCCATGACGCGGGCATCTGGAGCCACACCTTCAACTTCTTCGGCTTCCCCACCGAGACGCAAGCGGAGGCGGAGGAGACGATCCAGTTCCTCCTCAACCACGCGGACATCCTGCACTCCGAGGGCACCGGCACCTTCGTGTTCGAGCACAACGCGCCCATCCATCAGGCGCCGGATCAGTTCGGCGTGAGCTCGTTCACGGCCCGGACGGACACCGTGCTGGATCTCTTCTACGACTACGAGACGACCACGGGTCTGAGCGCCGAGGGAGCTCAGCGCGCGCTGGAGCGCTACAACAAGCTCAAGCGCGCGCGGGGTGTCTACATGAACGGACACTGGATCGATCGCGAACACCTGCTGCTGTTGCTCAGCCGCTACGGGCGCGCGGAGCTCAAGAAACAGCTCGCCGAGGTGGAATCGGCGACCCGCCAGTACTCCGCCGCCCAGTTGCTGCGTGGGTATGAGTTCGACACGCCACAGGGCAAGCGCCACTTCGTGGTGAACCGCCACCTGCGGCGCGTGTGCATCACCAATGCGGACGCGGTGCGGATCGTGAACTGGCTCAGCCTGAACTCCAGTGTCGAGGATCTACTCGGCATCTACCCGGCGCTCGAAGCAGCGCTCGAGCCCGTTCTCGAGGACATGGAAGACGAGGCGATGAAAGAGGCGTCCTGAGCCGAGGTGGAGAGGGGAGGGGAGGGCCCGCACGAGGCAGGTGTGGGCCTCACCCCGGCGAGAGGGCTCTCCGTGCGCCCTCCTATGCGTCGCTCGGCCGCCTTCGACGCAGCATCAGACCCAGGACCAGCCCTCCCCACGCCAGCGCGCCTCCAGGGCCCACGCCACAACCACAGCCCGGCGGGTCCTCCGCCGGCACAACGCACGCCCCCTCACCCACGCACACCCTGGCCTCGGCCGCGGCGCTCCGCCCCGCGGTGTCGTAGACGACCAGGCGCACCTGGTGCGCGCCAGGACTCAGCGACGTCGTGTCCCACCGGTTGGGCTCGCCCCCGTAATGGTAGGGCCCGGAGGTCCGCGCATCCGTGCGTTCCAGCACCCCGTCCACATAGAACTCCGCCTTCGTGCAGCCCACGTCGTCCACGCAGTCCCCGAAGAACGCCGCCGTCGCTCCCGAGACCCGCTCCTCCTGCGTGGGCCGCGTGAGCACCGCGAGCGGCGGCTCGTCCGCCTTCACGAGCACCTGGAAGGACTGTTGCGCGTCCGGAGGGGCCCCGTTGCTCGCGCTCACCGTCATGTCCACCGTGCCCACGGCCTCCGGCGTCCACACGAGGATGCCCGTGCTGGAGTCGATGACCGGACCCGCCACGCTGCTCGTCAGCGAGAACGAGGGCGCGGGCAGTCCGTCGGCCACCACCTGATAGCGGTACGGGGCACCCACCACCGCGGAGGTGCCAGGCGTGGACGAGATGACCGGGGCCGCGGCGTCATTGTCCCGCACGGTGACGGACACCGTGCGCGCGTCCCCTCCAGCCAGGGCCAGGGTGAGCGTGGCGGAGTCCGCCAGGAAGTCCACGTCCTTCGCGGCCGCCACCGTGACGGTCTGCGGAGTGCTCCAGTTGGCCGGACGGAAGGTCAGGGTCTCGGCGCTGGAGACTTTGACATCCGCATCCCCCGCCGTCCGCACCACCGTGAGCGAGACATTGCTGGAAGGGGCCTTGGAGAGCGCCACCGTCAGGGACGCGGTCTCCTCCTCGTTCAGCGTCAAGGCCGTGGAGGACAGCACCAGGCGCGCCGTGTTGTCGTCGATGGACGCGACCTGGATCGTCTCGGGGCTCAGCCCGGGTGCGGACACCGTGAAGGCCGCGCTGTCCGCCGCCGCGTCCGCGTCATCGGCGGCGGCGAGGGTGATGCGCTGAAGCTGGTTCCAGTTGGCCGGTGTGAAGGTGAGTTCCGCGCCGTCCTTCACCGTCAGATCCGCGTCGCCCGAGGCCCTCGCCACGCGGACGGTGAGCTCCGCGGTGGGCGCCTCGGCCAGCCTCACCGTGAACACGGCTCTGCCGCCCTCGACGACTGTCACGTGCAGCGCCGAGACGAGGAGCTTCTGCCCGGACGCGGTGGGCGAGATCCGCCGGAGGGTGCCCGAGGCGACCCCCACGACATACAGCGCGCCATCCGGTCCCACGTCCATGTCCACGGCCTGGGTGATGCCGCTGGCCCATGCATCCACGGTGGCCACCGAGCCATCCCCGGCCAGCGTGGCTCGCACCAGCCTTCCGGAGCCGTAGTCCCCGAAGAGGAGGTTGCCGCGGTAGTCGCTCGGAAAGAGCGTGGAGTCATAGAAGATCCCTCCCGTCAGGGAGCTTCCCAGGGACTGCGTCGTCGCGGTGCCCCCGCCACTCGTCGCATCCACCCCCGCCTGCACCGCGGTCCACGTCGTGCCACTCGGGACGCTGGACACGTAGAGTTCCCCGTTGAAGCTCGTGTCCGTCACGCCGGCCACGGTGATCTTCTCCCCCTTGCGGAAGCCGTGGAGCGCGCTGGTGGTGAAGGTGACGCGGCCCGCGCCGCGCACGGCGCCCCCCGCGGTGATGTCGCGCGTGTCCGTGCCGTTGGTGCGGTACTTGATGACCGGGGTGATGTACCCCGCGGGCTGGTTGTTCTCGTAGTCGTCGTAGCCCGCATGAGCCCCTCTCCTCGTCACGAAGATCTGCTCGTAGCTCGTTCCGACCGTGTTCACCCACAGCGCCCCGGTGCCCGGTTGGAAGGTGAAGGTAAAGGGATCGCGGAAGCCGCGCGCCCAGATGTACTCGTTGTTGGGGCCCACCCCATCATTGAAGGGGTTGTCATTGGCGGGAGTGCCGTCCAGATTGGCCCGGCTCACCTTGGACGCCATCGAGGTGAGATCCGCGTCCACACCCGCGCCCGTGCCCAGATCTCCGATGGCCCAGTACAGCTTTCCATCCGGGCCGAAACCGATCGCTCCGCCGTTATGGTTCTGCTGGGCGGTCGGCAGGTAGTCGACGAGCACCGTGCGCGCCGTACCCACTCCGTTGGCGTCCGTATAGCGGATGATCTGCTGCTTGGAGCCGGTGGCCGTGATGAACAGGTAGACGTAGCGGTTGACGGTGTAGTTCGGATCGAACGCCATCCCGAGGAGGCCACACTCCGCGGAGGTGTAGACGCTCTCCGTGGTGAACACGGAGGTGACCAGCTTCGCGTCCTGCACGACGAGCGCCCCATCGCGCATCACCGCGACGAGCACCTGGCCGTTCTTGTTGGTGATGAAGAGCCGCCCCGAGCCATCGGGTGCCCAGGCCAGTCCCGTCGCGGGGGTCAGGGCCGAAGAGGTGTACGCCGTCTCCTGGAAGCCAGTGGGGACCGCGGCCAGCACGGGCGACGCCAGGAGCCCCAGCAGGAGCAGATGAGAGCGGAACGAGAGCATGGCGCCATCGTACGCGCTCGAATCACCGCTCGGGCAGACCCTGAATGCCCGAGAACGGTGGGTGCCCCCGTGCATGGGTGCACGGTCGCGGGCCTCGAGGGACCGAGGGGCACGAGGGCCCTCACTTCAGCAGCGGAGCCAGCGCGGGCCAGACATGGTCGCGCAGCTTGGGCTGCACGGCGGCGACGGGGTGGATGTTGTCGGACTGGAAGGAGGCGCGCTCCATGGCAATGGGCTCCAGCAGGAACGGGAGCAGGGACACCTTGTGCGCCTCGGCCACGGCTCGGTAGTTGGCCGCGAAGCCCTCCGTGTAGGCCTTGCCCAGGTTGGGCGGCATGCGCATGCCCACCAGCAACACCCGGGCTCCAGAGGCCTTGGCCGCGCTCACCAGCTTCTCCAGGTTGGCCCGGGTCTGCTTGAGCGACAGGCCCCGCAGCCCGTCGTTGCCACCCAGGGCGATGACCACCACCGCTGGCTGGTTGCGCGCGAGCTCTCCTTCGATTCGCGCGGCTCCGCCCGCGGTGGTTTCTCCACTGACGCTGGCGTTCACCACCCGCCATCCAGGCGTCTGCCTGGCCATCTGCTCGGCGGTCAGCGCCACCCAGCCCTCCTCCGGCGCGAGCCCGTAGGCGGCGGACAGCGAGTCCCCCATCACCAGCACCGTCCGCGCGGGCCCGGCCTCCGCGACCGGTGCTCCCAGCGTGGCCAGTCCCATGGCCAGTGTCATCACCAGATAACCGAGCACACCGACGGTCCGGGTGCGCTCCCTCATGTATCCTTGCCTCATCCGCTGCAACTCCTCCGGGCCGCCGTTACAAGCCTGCTCCGCGAGCAGACGCTCCGCTGACGAAGAACCCCAATATGCCCCACGACCTCGCGATGCACATCAAAGTCCAGCCCGACCCGCGGCGGTTGGCCCTCCAGGTGTCGGAACTGGGCAAACGCGTGTCCCTGCCGTCCGGCGCGCTCACCATCCTCGACGGGGTGGGTTTCTCCATCTCCCATGGCGACACCGTGGCCATTGTCGGGGCCTCCGGCTCGGGAAAGAGCACGCTGCTGTCGCTGATGGCCGGGCTGGACACGCCCACCAGCGGGAGCGTGCTGTTGGACGGCGAGCCGCTGTCCTCCCTGGACGAGGACGGCCGTGCGCGTGTGCGCGGTGAGAAGGTGGGGTTCGTCTTCCAGAGCTTCCAGTTGCTGCCCTCGCTGACGGCGCTGGAGAACGTGATGCTGCCGCTCGAGCTGCGCGGAGACGCGGACGTGGAGACGCCCGCCCGGGCCATCCTCGGGAAGGTGGGGCTGGGGGAGCGGCTGGGCCACTACCCGCGCCAGCTGTCCGGCGGAGAGCAGCAGCGCGTTGCCCTGGCGCGCGCCTTCGTCACCCGGCCGGCGGTGCTCTTCGCCGACGAGCCCACCGGCAACCTCGACACCCGCACCGGCCAGGCCGTCGTCGAGCTGCTGTTCTCGCTCAACGCGGAGGCCGGCACCACCCTGGTGCTCGTCACCCATGACGAGCATCTCGCGGCGCGCTGCGGGCGGCGGCTGCGCATCGACGGGGGCCGCCTGATCACCGAGGAGCGGCAAGCCTCATGAGACTGCTCAAGATGGCCTGGCGCCAGCTGCGCCGTGACTTCGCCGCCGGAGAGCTGCGCATCCTGCTCGCCGCCCTGGTGCTCGCGGTGTTGGCCGTGACGGCCATCGGCTTCGTCACCGACCGCGCCGAGCGCGCGCTGGCGCTCGAGGCCAACCGGCTGCTCGGCGGAGATGCGGTGGTACTCGGCGACACGCCCCTCGATGGGGTGGTGCGCGAGGCGGCGAAGGCGCCCGGGCTGCGACGCACCGAGACGCAGGAGCTGCCCAGCATGATCCGGGTCGGCGACGCGGACGATGAGCGGCTCAAGCTCGGAGAGCTCCGAGCGCTCGGGGAGGGCTTTCCCCTGCGGGGCCGCTTCCGCATCGTGGACTCGGTGGGCGGCCCCGAGCGCGACGCCACGGGCATTCCCGAGCAGGGCAGTGTGTGGTTGAGCCGCGCTGGCGCGGACGCGCTGGATGCCAGACTGGGGGACATGATTGGCATTGGCGAGTCGCAGCTGCGGCTCTCCGCGCTGGTGGTGCAGGAACCGGACGCGGCGATCGACTACTTCAACATCGCGCCCCGGGTGTTCCTCAACCTCGCCGACCTGCCCGCGACGGGGCTGGTGCAGGAGGGCAGCCGGCTGCGCTACCGCCTGGTGGTGGCCGGAGAGCCGGACGCGGTGGAGCGCTTCGTGCGCACCGCCCGTGAGGGGCTCGCGCGAGGCCAGCGCCTGGAGACGGTGAAGGACGCGCGTCCGGAGATGCGCTCCGCGCTCGACAGGGCCGACCGCTTCTTGAGCCTGGCGGCGTTGGTGTCGGTGGTGCTGGCGGCGGTGGCGGTGGCCATGGCGGCGCGCCGGCACAGCGAGCGGCACCTGTCGAGCACCGCGGTGATGCGGTGTCTGGGCGCGAGCCAGCGCACGCTGGTGGCCACCCACGGGGGCGAGCTGCTCCTCGCCGGCCTCATCGCGAGCTCCATCGGCGTCCTGCTCGCCTTCTTCCTGCAGTGGCTGGTGGGCAGGTGGCTCGCCGACGCGCTGAAGCTGGACATTCCGGCGGCCGGCTGGGTGCCGGCGGTGCAGGGGTATGGGGTGGGACTGGTGGTCCTGCTGACCTTCGGTGCACCCCCCATCCTCGCGCTGCGCCGGGTGCCCGCGCTGCGCGTGTTGCGCAGGGATCTCGATCGCACCGAGCCGAGCTCCTGGCTGGTGGGGCTCGCGGGCGTGGCGGGGCTGGTCGCGCTGCTGTGGTGGAAGGCCGGCTCGGCGGGGCTGGCGCTCGCGATGCTCCTCGGCATCGTCGCCACGCTGGGCGTGCTGGCCACCCTGGCGTGGGGGCTCATCTCCGTCGTGCGGCGACTGCGCTCGCGGCTGCGCGGGAGCCTGCGCTACGGGCTGGCCAATGTGAGCCGGCGCGCGGCCACCAGCGTCGCGCAGGTGTCGGCGCTCGGCCTGGGGTTGATGGCGTTGCTGCTGCTCACCTTCGTGCGCACCGACCTGCTCGACCGCTGGCAGGTGGCGCTCGCCAGGGAGGCCCCCAACCGCTTCATCGTCAACGTGCAGGAGGATCAGCTCGAGCCGGTGCGTGCGTTCATGGCCGAGCGGGGATTGCTCCCTCCGGACCTCTTCCCCATGGTGCGCGGCCGCCTGGTGGCGCACAACGGCGAGCCGGTGAAGGCCACGCCCGCCGAGGGGACCGCCAACACCGAGGAGGAGCGTCGCGGGCAGTGGCGGAGGGAGCGCGAGTACAACCTCTCCAGCGTCACCACGCTTCGCGACGACAACCGCGTTACCGCGGGCACGTTCTGGGGACCGCGGCCCGCGGAGAAGCCGGAGCTCTCCGTGGAGGAGGGCTTCGCCTCCTCGATGGGCTGGAAGCTTGGAGACCGCGTGGCCTTCGACATCGCGGGCCAGCGGCTCGAGGCCACCGTCACCAGCCTGCGCGAGGTGGAGTGGGAGAGCTTCCGGCCGAACTTCATCGTGCTGGTGTCGCCGGGCTCGCTCACGGGCTATGCGGCCAGCTACATCACCGCGATGCACGTGCCCCCCGAGCGCACGCGCTTCACCGCGGAGCTGGTGTCCCGCTTCCCCAACCTCTCGGTGGTGGATGTGGATGCGATGCTCAAGCAGGTGCGTGGCACCGCGGACCAGGTCTCCACCGTGGTGGAAGTGGTGTTCTACTTCTCGCTGCTCGCGGGCCTGCTGGTGCTGATGGCCGCGGTCAGCGCCAGCCAGGACGAGCGCCTGCTGGAAGGTGGCGTGATGCGGGTGCTGGGCGGCAGCCGCCGGCAGTTGCGGCTCGCGCAGGCCTCGGAGTTCGCGGCCATTGGCCTCTTGTCGGGCCTCACCGCGGCGTTCGCCGCCTCCGTCCTGGCGGGAGTCATCGCCACGCAGGTGTTCGAACTGCCATGGCAGGCGGACTGGCGGCTGGTGGGAGTGGGGGGCGGGCTGGGGGTGCTCGCGGCGGTGAGCGCGGGCATGTTCGCCACCCGGCGGGTACTGGACGCGCCGCCCTCGGTGACACTGCGCGAGTTGCAGGGCTGAGCGCGGGGGGCTCGGCTCCTGGCCAGTCCCCTCATCCCGCGCCTCAGAAGAAGGACGCCATGTCCCGGTACACCTGGACGATGTCCTCCACGCCCCCCTTCGCGCTGGAGCCCCTGGCCGCCTCGGCGATGCGCTCGAGCACCTTGCCCTCGGCGTCTTCGCCGTAGGCGATGGTGAAGATGCGCACCGGGTTCTCCCCGCTCGAAGTGTTCAGGCCCTGCTCCAGGTCCCCCAGAGTGAGGGGGCTGCTATCGTCCATGCCGTCCGTCATCACCACCACGGCGTGGATCTTCCCCGGCTCCTTCCGCGCCCGCTCCCGAGCGAGCAGGTAGGCGGTCCGCGTGGCCGAATAGAGGGCCGTGCCCCCGTCGGCGATGATGTTGTCGATGCGGCCGAGCAGCTCCGCGCGGCCCTTGCCGAGCACCATCGGCCCCAGGGGCGGGTACACGTTGTTGTCGAAGAGGACGAGCGTCACCTCGTCCCGGTCCGACAGCGACTCCAGGAAGCGCTTCGCCCCCACCTTGGCCTCGGTGAGCGGGCGGCCCGTCATGCTGCCGGACTTGTCGAAGACGAAGGTGACGTCCGTGGGCTTCTTCGTCTCGCGCCACACGGCCAGCAGCTTCTCCAGCACGTCCGCGCCGGGCACCTCCAGCAGCGTCCGCGGCTGCTTGGGATCCGCGCCGTGCGCCGCGTCCACCGGCGCGGTGATCGCCACCGCCGGGTCCGCCGGACGGAAGCCCAGCGCCAGCGCGCGCTCCTGTGCCGGCCGCGCCTTGAGGAAGGCCATGAAGGCCCGCGCCGCCTCGCGCTCCTCGGAGCCCACCCAGTCCGCGTCCAGCACCGCGTACGGATGATCCGACCAGAAGGTGCCCTCCACCGGGTAGATGGACACCAGCGGGAACGGCGCGTCCGTCCGCTTGCCGTGGGATTCGATGACCAGGTTCTCGTACAGCACCGCCGCCGACAGGTAGCCCGGCCCCCGCTGCAACATCTTGTCCGAGAAGAAGCCGGTGGACTTGCCGTAGTGCACCACCGTGCCCTCGATCTCCGTCATGAGCGCCTTCGTCTTCTTGCCCTCCACGTCCGCCACCGTCAGCCCGCGCGTCTTGCCCGAGCCCGCGTAGGCCTCGGCCAGCACCGACAGCAGGCCCGAGTTGGAGGAGTCCGGGTGGGTGTGGCCCAGCTTGAAGCGGCCCCACTCGGGGTGCCCGTACGCGCCCCAGCCCCGCTTGTCCGCCGCCACCTTCATCAGGTCCGCCCAGCCCAGGGTCCTGCCCGGCCAGCCCAGCGCCTCCGCCATGGGCTTCCACATGGCGATGACGATGGGCGAGAGCAGCAGCGGCTCGCCCTCGCCCACCACCGGCGTCGTCTTGCCCCTGGACGTCATCCACGCGTTGTTGAGCAGCGGCAGGTACGCGCTGGAGGCCGGGCTGTAGACGTGCGCCCGGAGCTTGCCGGAGACGATGTCCTGCACCGCCTCGCCCGAGCCCATCGCCCGGCCCTCCACCCGGATGGGCCGGCCCGACTTCGTCTTCGCTCCGCTCCGTTCGAAGGCCCGTGACTGCTCCTCGAACCAGCTCTTCTTCTCACTGCCGTAGGCCACCGTCAGCACCACGGACTGCGCGCCGCTCGCCCCCTGGGGCTTGCGCGTGGCCTCGGGTGGACTGGATGTTCCCTGGCTGGACTCCTTGCATGCGGCCAGCAACATCACCACCGCGAGCACTCCCCACCGCAGCTTCCACATCCGGACGGTCCTCCCCTCGGGCACCTTCGCCACGACTGTGTGACGCGGCGCCGCCGCCCTCTCAACCGTCCACGACTCACCTCACCTGCTTCTTGCGCGCGCGTGACGGGTTCGTCACACAGGCTTGCGCCACTCGCGTGTCAGGGCGTTGCCTTGTCATGGAGATGGGTCAGCCCACCTTCCGATGGGTTTTACTTTGACGGCAGGACGTGCCGTCCGATCCCAATCCCCTGAGCTGAACCCAGGCCGTCCCGTGCGGTTCGCGGATGTCAACGGCGACAGAGGCGCTCCGCGTGGATTGTTGCCGGGCCACCGGGAGCCCCGATCACGCGTCATGCCCTTGGTCTGATATGCCTACCTGTGTATGAGCATCTGGTCCCCCAGTTCCTGGAAGACGAAGCCCATCACCCAAGACGTCCGCTACGAGGAGCCGAAGGAGGTCGAGGACGTCGTCGCGGCGCTCGGCCGCCTGCCTCCACTGGTCACCTCCTGGGAGGTGGAGCGGCTGCGAGAGCTGCTGGCGGAGGCCCAGCAGGGCCGCCGCTTCCTGCTGCAGGGCGGAGACTGCGCCGAGTCGCTCTCCGACTGCCGCTCGGACATCATCACCAACCGGCAGAAGATCATCCTGCAGATGTCGCTGGTGCTCATCCACGGGGGGCACCGGCCCGTCATCCGGGTGGGACGCATCGCCGGCCAGTACGCCAAGCCGCGCTCCAAGCCCACGGAAGTTCGCGGGGGCGTGGAGCTGCCCAGCTACTTCGGGGACCTGGTCAACCGGCCGGAGTTCACTCCCGAGGCGCGGCGAGCGGACCCGAAGTTGCTGCTGGCCTGCTACCACCACGCGGCGATGACGCTCAACTTCGTGCGCTCGCTGAGCGACGGTGGCTTCGCCGACGTGCACCACCCCGAGTACTGGGACCTGAGCTTCTTCCGGCAGGCCGCCGTGCCGGGCGAGCTGCGCGAGGAGTACGAGCAGACCACCCGCAAGCTCAGCGAGGCCCTGCGCTTCATGGAGGCCCTGGGCGAGCGCACCGTGGCGGACCTCACCCGTGTGGACTTCTACACCAGCCACGAGGGCCTCAACCTCCACTACGAATCGGCCCAGACACGCCAGGTGCCGTGGCGCGAGGGCTGGTACGATCTGACGACGCACCTGCCGTGGATTGGCGAGCGCACCCGGGCCCTGGACGGGGCGCACGTGGAGTTCTTCCGCGGCATCCGCAACCCGGTGGGGGTGAAGCTGGGCCCCAGCGTGTCTCCCGAGGACGCCGTGCGCCTGGCCGAGGCGCTCAACCCGGACAACGAGCCGGGCAAACTCGTGCTCATCACCCGCATGGGCGCCCAGAAGGTGGCGGACGCGCTCCCCCGGGTGGTGGAGGCCATGCGGCGGGCGGGCCGGCTCGTGCTGTGGGTGTGCGATCCGATGCACGGCAACACCGTGAGCACCTCCTCCGGCATCAAGACGCGCAACTTCCAGGACGTGCTGCGCGAGGTGGAGCAGAGCTTCGACGTGCACGAGAAGCTCGGCTCCTACCTGGGTGGGGTGCACTTCGAGCTCACGGGCGAGGACGTCACCGAGTGCGTGGGCGGTGCCGTGGGCATCACCGAGCAGGACCTGGAGCGCAACTACGCCACCCTGTGCGATCCGCGGCTCAACTACCGGCAGGCGCTGGAGATGAGCTTCCACATCGCCCGGCGCATGAGCCGCCTTCCCCGCGCGCCCCGGCCCTGAAGACCCGGGCTCCCCTGTCGGTGGAGCCGGGCCTCCCGCGTCATACGGGGTGAAGCTCAGCCGACCTTCACCTCGCCGGGGAAGGGCTTGCGCCCGTCCTGCATCACGATGCCGTAGAGGCTCTCGGCCAGCCCTCGCTCGTTGAACCTCGGCGTGCAGGCCAGGTTGCGCATGGCCATCATCGGCTCCGTCGGCTTGCCGTCGTAGCCCGAGAACAGCCCGCCCAGCCCCATGTGGGCCATGGGCCGGTCCAAGGCGCGCCGCTGCAGCTCCCTCACGTCATTGGCGGTGAGGTTGAGGGTGATGGGCTCGTCATTGCCACGCGCGGCCTTCGCCTGGGCCTCGTCGCCCGTGTACGCGTAGACGAGCAGCTCGCGGGCGTCGTCGTCCTGGGTGTCGAACTTCAGCGCGTACTTGTCCGTGCCGGCAATGGGCTTGCCGTCCTTGCCGTACTTCTGCTCGAAGGTGAGGTCCGGGTGATCACCCCCGTAGGTGACGTCCACGGTGAGCGACTTCGTCCCGTCCGGGTGGTGGGTGATGAGGTAGTCGCCGGTGTTGGTGGTGCCCTCGGACTCCGCGCTGAAAGGACCCGCCTCGATGCCGAACTTGCCGCCCACCGACTCGTAGTTGAGCTTGTCGAAGCGCAGCGTGTTGGACACGCCCGGCCCTTCCTTCTCCGGCATGCGGCCGTCCTCGCGGAAGGACTCGAATGCCTTCTGGCCCTCCGGGTTGGACAGGTCGAACTCGGCGGTGCGCAGCTTGTACTCCTCGAGCGTGTCGGTGCGGCCCGCGCTCACGGACACCGGCCCGGCACCGATGCTCGCCTTGCCGTCGTTCTCGATGAACTCGGTGGGGCCCGCCGTCACCTGCACCTTGTCCCCGTTCCGGCTGATCTCGACGGACATGCCCTTGCCTTCCGTCACCTCGCCGGACAGGCCCAGCTCCACCTCGTGGTAGGACAGGCCCGCCTCCATGGAGTAGCCCTTGAACTGGCGCTGCTCCATCTTGATGGAGGCCCCGTCCGGCAGCGTCTCCGGGTTGAGCGGGTGGGGTGGAGGAATCTCGCCGCGCTTGAGCTTCTCGAAGTCCTCCTCCTTCATCTTCACTTCGTACGACATGTCCTTGCCCGCGGAGACGCCCCCACCCACGGACGCGCCCACCTTCGCCTTGCCGAACTCCACCGTGCCGGAGGCGGAGATGTTCGTCTCGGCGTTGATGGAGACGGTGACGTAGCCGTCCTCCTTCTTCACGTCCTTCTCGAGCGTGTCGCTGAACTCCACGGACACCGGCCCGGGCTGGCCGGGGACGGTGATGTTCCGCGGCTCGACGGTGGCGGGGTTGGGCGCGAGCTCGGTGATGGGCGGGTCGGCGACCATCATCCGCTGAAGCTCGGGAGACACCTTCGCGTCGGCCAGGGCCTGGGCGCGCTCGAAGGAGCCGGGCTCGGTGGAGAAGACCTCCGCGGCCGCCGTGCCCGACATGGAGCCGGCCTCGCGGTAGTGCGGCTGCTCGCGCAGGTAGGCCTTCATGTCCTCGTAGCTCTTGCCGCTGCTCGGGTCGTGCACCCGCTCGCCCTCGCGCACCACCACGTGGCCCGTCTGGCCCTCGGTGCCCGCGCGCGAGTCCTCGAGGAACACCAGCTCCGAGCGGCGCTGCTGCTCGGGGGTGCTCTTGTTCACCCAGTCCGCTGCCTGGTCGAGGCAGTTGACCTGGCCGTCCTTCGAGTTCTCGGTGAACAGCGAGGACGCGGGCGCGCCCTGGCCGTCCAGGTTCAGCGTGTTCTTCGGGGCAGCCGGCTCGAAGGTGGACTTCTGCTGCGCCGCCGTGCGGCTCGCGGCCTCCGCCGCCGCCTGCCGAGCCGCGGCCTCCGCCGCCCGCCTTGCCGCCTCCGCCGCCGCCCGTCTCGCCGCCTCCTCCGCCGCACGCCGTGCCGCTGCCGCCGCCGCCGCGCCTCCATCCCCCACGCGTCCAGCACTCATGGTGTCATCTCCTTGACCGATTCACCGACCGTGAGGTCATTTCGGACCCGATCGAACCCTCTATTCTCGGCGACCGAGGGGCGATGTTGCTACTCCTTGGCGACCTGGAGCACGAGCTTGCCCGTGTTCTCGCCCTTGAAGAGCTTCAGCAGGGTGTCGGGGAAGGTCTGCAGACCCTGGACGATGTCCTCGCGCGACTTGAGCTTGCCGGCGGCCCTCCAGCCGGCCATCTCGCGCACCGCCTCGCCGTAGCGCTCGGCGTAGTCGAACACCACCATGCCCGTCATGCTGGCGCGATTGACCAGCAGGGACATGTAGTTGGCCGGACCCTTCACCGGACCCGTGTTGTTGTACTGCGAGATGGCACCGCAGATGACGATACGCGCGCCGCGCGCGAGCCGGGTGAGCACCGCATCGAGGATGTCACCGCCGACGTTGTCGAAGTAGACGTCCACGCCCTTGGGGCAGTGCGTGCGCAGCGCGCTCTTGACGTCCTCGGACTTGTAGTCGATGGCGGCGTCGAAGCCGAGCTCGTCCACGATGTACCGGCACTTGTCGGCCCCGCCGGCGATGCCCACGACGCGGCATCCCTTGAGCTTGGCGATCTGCCCGACCACCGTGCCCACGGCACCGGCCGCCCCCGAGACGACGACGGTGTCCCCCGGCTTCGGCTTGCCGATGTCGAGCAGGCCGAAATAGGCCGTCAAGCCGGGCATGCCGAGGGTGCCAAGATGGACCGGCAGCGGAGCTACCCGCGGGTCGACCTTGGCGACGTCCTTCCCATTGGAGAGGGCGTACTCCTGCACGCCGAAGTGGCCGATGACGTAGTCACCCGCCACGAATCCAGGGTGCTTGCTGGAGACGACCCGGCCCGCGCCTCCGGCGCGCATCACCTCGCCGATGGCCACGGGCGGGATATAGGACTTGCCCTCGTTCATCCATCCGCGCATGGCCGGGTCGAGCGAGAGGTAGAGCACCTTGACCAGCAGCTCGCCGTCCCCCGGCTCGCGAACAGGCTCCTCGGTGTAGTTCCAGTCCTCGCGCTTCGGCATGCCCACCGGACGAGCGGCGAGGCGGAATTGATGATTGGTGGTGTTCATGATGGCGGGCTTATAACGCTCCGGCATCCCAATCAATGGAAGCGATTGCTGGAGTCCGGGGCCCCCGAGCAGGTCCTCGGGCAGCCCCATCGCTTCATGAGTCGTTAGCGTTCAATAGCTCGCGTCATAGCCGACGCCGGTCCTGAGAGACAACCAGGTCTCGTCGCAACGATGATGTGTCCTCATACCGCGCGGTTTCGACCGCCTCCAGGGTGGCGAAGGGCACCCCGGCCAAACCAATGACGCTCAGGTCTCCTGAGGACAGCGCGTTGCGGTTGGCGTCGAAGGGGGTGCCGCTCTTCCTCTCCAGCGTGATTGTTCCATCCGAGCTCTGAGCGGTGGACGGGACCGCCGTCTCACTGGAGGTATCGAGTTCCGGCTGGCCGGAGACGGTGTCAAAGGGATCGAAGCGATGCACGAAAGGGCTGGGAGCCGCGTGTTGCTCCGGGCCGTGTCACTCGAGTTCCCAGACACCCTCTCTGGCATCGCCGAACCACTTGGGGCTCGCGGCTCACCTCGGAGGCAAGATGCCCCGCCGATGAGGTTCCCTCCCGAGGGGAGGGACCCTGTGCGTCTCGTCGTTACATCGTCACGTCGAAGGAGCCCAACGTCAACCAGCCCCCCCGGTCCTGGCCCTGCTTCGCATTGGCGAAGCTGACGGGCTTGCCATTGGACAACGGATTCACGACCCGCATGAGCAGCTTGTAGCCGGTGCCCGCGCTCAGCCCGTGGGCCGCACTGAAGCTCTTCGTGGAGGCCGCGCTTCCAGGCTGGATTCCGGGCAGGTTCACCTGGGTCGTCCCCAGGGTCTTCACCACGGTGTTGGACGCGTTCAAGACGATGAACTCCAACTTCCAGTCATAATAGAAGGGGGCGACCCCCCGGTTCTCGAGGTTGATGTCCACGGACAGCTGGGTGGAGGTCGTGGGATTGGGCAGCCGGACCGAGGAGACGAACAGCTCGTATCCCAGCAGCTTCTGCGCCCGGAGGGCATTGTTCCTCTGCGTGGAGCTCAGCGCGTTGTTGAACATCCAGTTGTTGAGCAGCCACGTGGCATGAGTGGTCTTGATCGCGGTCTCTTCGTTCTCGGTGGGCGTGCCGTAGTAGTACTCCACCGGGTTGGGCCAGCTGTTCCACATCGTGGACTGCATCTCCGGCCGCTGCTCTCCCCCCATCGGTCGGCGGCGCCAGTTCTCCGTGAGGCCGGCGCTCTGCATCTTGGGCCAGAAGTGCCAGCTCACGCCTGGCAGCGTCTCATAGGCGAACGAGTCATCGTGGTAGCCGAAGTCATTCTTGTAGGTCGAGCTGGCCAACGGGTCGCGCACCAGCACGTGAGTCCGGGTGAAGGCGGACTTGTACCGAGCCAGCAGCCGATCCTTGTTCGCCTGGGACATCTCCCAGTTCGGCTTGCCATCGGACGTGTCCGAGTCCTGCGGGTAGGTGTGCCACTCGCCCCAGTACCCATACAGGCCCGCCGTCACGTAGGCGACCCGCGCATCCCCGTCGATGTGTTGGCCGAGCGCGCCAATGAAAGACTCCAGCGCCTTGATCAGATTGCCGTTATTCCAATCCGGCGCCTTGCTGCTCGAGTTTCCATAGTCTGAGTAGGATCGCATGGGCAGGCCCTCGTTGATGAGGAACTGGGGCGTGGCCACGGCCTGGCTCGGGTAGTCGAGGTAGATGCGAAAGACAATCTGATTGCCCCGGCTGGCCGCCGCGGCCATCGCACTGTCGAGCCCGGCCCAGTTATACGAGTAGGTCCCCGACGAGGAGTTGCCTCCCGTCATCAGTGAATTCAATGGCAGGTAATACCACTCCATGCTGTACGGGACGTTATTGGTGGCCGCTCCGAACGGCACGAAGCCCTTGAGGGGATTGGACTCGAGCCCCGGTGCGTTCGCGTTGTAGGTCTGGCCTTCCCATGCGCCCGAGGCCGCGGGGGCGGAGGTGGAGGTGGCGAGCGCCACCGAAAGCGTGAGCGCGAGGGCGCGCGGCGGGGACAGCGACATGTCGTTCTCCTCGAAGCAGAGGGGGTTCGAGGCGAAGTATGCTTCCAGTTCTTCCTTGAATTCCAGTGAAAACCTTCTCGGACGGAATGGTCGAACTGATATCTTTCACCTTCTGCTTCTCCCGCTGCGACCAGCCCGTCTTCGTGGGGGAACAAGACGCTGGGGCCCGAGCATCGTCCACGTGCTCGGGGGCCGCGGGAAGGTCTGGTTCTCGCGTCCCTGGACCACGAGGCTCGCGGCGCCCGTCCACGGGGTGCCCGCGAGCGTTGGGACGCTCAGGGAGTGAGCTGCGCGCTGGCGCAGGCGCTCGCGTACGAGCCCTCGCACAGCTGCGCGGCCGTCCAGAACTTGTCGGCGAGCACCGTGCTCTTCACGTTCTCCTTGGTGACGGCCACGGGGGTCAGCAGGATGGAGGGCACGTCCTTGGTTCCGTTGTTCACCTTGCCGTTGATGCGCTCGGCCGGTGGCTTCTCGCCGCGCAGCAGCGCCACGGCCACCTCGGCGGCGATCCCCGCCTCGAGCTTGATGGCCAGGTAGACCGTCATGTACTGCTCGCCCGTGAGGATGCGCTGGACGGCCGTCAGCTCCGCGTCCTGGCCCGTCACGGGGGGCAGGGGGTCCATTCCCGCGGCCTTCATCGCCGCGATGGCTCCACCGGCCATGCCGTCGTTGGCCGAGTACACGCCGATGATCTTGTCCTTGCCGAGCCGGGTGATGGCCTGCTCCATCTGCTGCTGCGCCTTGTCGGGGCTCCAGTCCGGGGTGTCGTACTCGGCGCCCACCGTGAGCCCGCTGCCATCGATGATGCCGTGGGCGCCGGACTTGTAGAACCGGGAGCTGTCGTCGGTGGGCGCACCGTGGAGCATCACGAGGGTGCCCTGCGTCTTGCCGTCCGCCTTGAGCTTGTCCACCAGGGCCTGGCCCTGCAGCCTGCCCACCTGCTCGTTGTCGAAGGAGATGTAGTAGTCCACGTCCGCGTTGAGGACGAGGCGCTCGTAGCTGAGCACCGCCACCTTCGACTGGCGGGCGCGCGCGACGATGGCCGCCGCGGCGCCGGAGTCCACGGGATCCAGCACGAGCACCTTGGCGCCGTTGACCAGGGCGGCTTCGGCCTGGTCCTGCTGCTTGGCGACGCTCTGGTCGGCGTTGCTGTAGAGCACCTCGCAGTCCGCGCACAGCTCCTTCACGCGACGCTCGAAGTGCGGCCGATCATGGCTCTCGTAACGTGCCGTCTTGGACTCCGGCAGCAGCAGGGCGATCTTCCCGCCCGAGGGGGCCTTGGCCGGGGCCGTGGCGCCCGGCGCCTCGGGCTGCTCGCGCTTGCATCCGGGAGCCGCGAGCAGCAGTGCGGCGAGCAGGCCCGCGGTGCGGCGGGTGGACAGGGGGGGGGTTGGGCTCATGCGTGGGTCTCTTGGAGTGGGGGAAAACCGGTCGCTCCGCCCGGAGGTTACCCCCGCGCCACCACCTCCGCGAGACAGTGCGGGCAGAACTCGCGGCCCCTCACCAGGGGTTGGCCGCAGCCGCCGCATCGCTCCAGCGAGGGCAGGCGGCAGGCCGCGTCGTCCGGGCCGCATTTGGGCGCACCCGGCGGCCCCGCCTCGCGCGCCAGGTGCTGGCGCACCGCCTCGTCCTCCAGGTGCAACCAGCCGGACAACCTCCGGCGGTTGCTGGAGAGCAGCTCGAAGGCGTTGCGCGCCAGCGGCATCAGCGCGGGGCTCGACAGCCGCAGCGCCCACTCCCGGTAGTCCTCCAACGCCCAGAGCACCATCAGCCATGCCTGGGTGTCCCGGTAGACGCCCCCCTCGTCATCCACCACGAGCAGTTCCTCCCGGCCGCCAGAGCGCCGCAGCTCGGGAAAGCGCCGCGCCGCCTCCTCGCCTCCCGAGGCGAGGCACTCGAGCGCGACCCACGTGGACTGCGCCTCCAACCACCGCGCGCAGCTCACACAGAAGCCACATGTCTCGTCATACAGCACGCAGAGGGCTCGCATGGCTCACCTCACGTGGCCTTCACGGTGGCCGGCATCCTGGTGAATTCGCGCGGCGCCACGGGGGGCGGCATCTGGCGCACCATGGCCGAGCGGCGGATGCGGTTGAAGACGTACAGGTTGAAGAAGTGCATGCCGCCGAGCATCACCAGCACCTTGCCGAGCTTGGCGCAGACCAGCTCGATGATTTCCTGCAACGTCCAGATGGTCTGGTGCTCCTTGAGCGCCAGGGCCACGAAGCCGATGTTCATCAGGTAGAAGCCCACCACCAGCAGGTGGTTGACGGAGTCCGCCAGCACCTCCTTGCCCAGGAAGGCCTCATGCAGGAAGGGCGCACCGTTGCGCTGCAGCGTGCGCGCCACCCAGATGGTCAGCGTGATGCTCACGAGCAGGTAGACCAGGTAGGCCGCCACCATGAACTGGCTCGACACGGCTCCCGGGGTGATGTTCGTCTCCATGGCTTCTCTCCCTCGGGGAAGCGCGGCCGCCCGGGGCTCCAGTGCCCTCGTGGTGGGGTGCCGCTCTTCCCTTTCGCGGGGGAATACCGGGAGGGAAATTCGCGGTTGCGGGGTGCCTTTTGATTTCAGGGCCGCCAGGCGTGGAGCTGGAGGCCCAGCTCGATGGCCGGTGGGAGGAGCATCAGGACCACCCCCCACCACAGCCAGGGCTCGCGGGAGAGTGCCCGCTGGCGCCGCCAGGCCTCCAGGACGGCGACACAGAGCAGGTAGAGCGTCCCCAATTCCAGCAGCCCTCCAAGCAGCGGCATGAAGTGGGGCAAGGACAGGCCCGCCGACCACGCGAGCCCCAGGTGCAGCGCGAACAATGTCGAGTTCACGCTGGCCACTCCCAGGAAGACGCGCGCCTCGCGCAGGGGAAGCTCCGGGGCGGGGGCATCCAGGCCCTCCTGGCGCCAGTGCCGGCGCAGCAGGCCATACGCCGCGAGCGCCACCGCCAGCCCCGCCACCGCCCCGAGGATGGGGCCCGTCTCGAAGCGCGCCTTCGTCACCCACCGGCCGTCCGCGAGCCGCGCCACGGGCTGCATGGTGAGCAGATCCAACTGCTCTGGCGCCAACACCCGCGGCGTCACCGAGACGACGAGCGCCCAGAGCACCAGCGCGCACGCCACCGCCTGGAGCAGCGCCACCGTGCGTAACCAGACGGCCTCGTCCGGAGGCAGGGCCGCCTCCGCCGCGCCGTCCGCCAAGCGCCGCAAGTCCAACCCCAGGGCGTGGGCACTGGCGTAGCGCCGCGTGGGATCCAACGCCACCGCGCGCCGCACCATCGTCCCGAGCGCCCCCGTCAGGGTGGGTGAGCCCGCCGTCAGCGGCCGGCCCGTCACCATCTCGTGCAGCAGCACGCCCACCGCGTACACGTCCATGCGCGGATCCGGCGCGGCCCCGGCGAGCGCCTCCGGGGCCATGTACTCGGGGGTGCCCACCACGGTGTGCACGGCGGTGAGGGTGTCGCGGCGGCCCTCCGAGCGCACGATGCGGGCGATGCCGAAGTCCGTCACCTTCACCCGTCCGTCCCCGTCCACGAGGATGTTGGCGGGCTTGATGTCCCGGTGCACCACGCCGCGCGCGTGCGCGTAGGCCAGCGCGTCGCACACCTGGAGCGCCACGCGCACGGCCTCCGCGGGTGGCAGGGGCAAGAGCTCCGACAGGCCACGGCCCTCCACCAGCTCCATCACCAGGTAGCGCTCGCCCTCTTCTTCACCGAAGTCATGCACCCGGACGATGTGGGGGTGATCCAACAGCGCCAGGGCCCGCGCCTCGCGGGCGAAGCGGGCCTGGGCCTCGGGGCTGGAGGCCGCCTCCCCGATGAGGAACTTCACCGCCACCGGCCGATCCAGGCGCACGTGCCGCGCCCGGAAGACCTGGCCCATGCCCCCGCGCCCGATCTCCTCCTCCAGCTCCAGCGCGCCAATGCGCTCCGGGCCCGCCCTGTCCTCACCCAGCAGGCAGCTGGCGCAGACCGCCAGGCGCTCCACGTCCACCGGGGCACCGCAGCGTGGACACGTCTCGCTCATCGCTTCAGCACCCGGAGCAACTCGGCGAGCTCGGCCTCCGCCTCCTCGGGCGCGTCCACCGTGTCCGCCACCTCCTCGCGCACCAGCTCCCGGTAGCGCACCCGCGCCCGGTGGAGGAACGTCTTGAGCTGCGGCAGGGACATGCCGTGCGCCCGCGCCGCGTCGCGGTAGCTCGGCGGCTCGCCGGGACGGAAGAACTGGAGCACCAGGGCGAAGGGGCCCTTGCGCTCGCCTCCCTCGTACTCCGCCCGGAGCCGCTCCAGGGCCCGCTCCATGACGCTCGAGGCCCATTCCCGCTCGAAGGCCTCGTCCGGACCCCGCGCGTCCTGGGAGGCGATGCGCTCGGCCAGCTCGAAGTCCAGGGGCAGCGCGGCGACCCCACCGCCCCGTCGGGCGGCGCTCTCGCGCTCGTGCCGGTGGGACAGGTGATTGCGCGCCGCGGTCAGCAGGTAGCCGCGCAGCCGGCCCTTCTCGGGGTCGAGCCGTTCGAGGAAGCCGTGCTCCAACAGCCGCAGGAGCAGCTCCTGCACCGCGTCGCGCGCGGCCTCGGTGTCCAGGCCTTGGCGGCGCATGTAGACGTAGAGCGGGCGCCAGTAGGTGCCCAGCAGCGACTCGAGCGCCGCGCGGCGCGCCTCCGGCGAAGCCCGTGCCGAGCGGATGAGGGTCCAGCGCGTGGGAGGAAAGAGCCCAGGCCCCGCGTCTCGTGCGTCCGCGTCCATGGGGTGGGTTCTAGCCCAACTCCGTGTCCTCCTTCGCGCACGGACACGGGTCCGCTCCCGGCGGGCTGCTCCTATCGCCTCCCGAGCCCAAGAGGTGGAGTCGTGGCGGGCCGGCTCGCCGCATCACGAGGCCGCCTCACGGCATCCTCCTGTGCACCCCCTCACGACTCCCCTACGGTGGTTCTCGCGAACCGGAGAACACCGGTGTGCCCATGTCGCCGGAGACGGCCCATGGTGTCCCCATGTTCCATCCTCACGAGGAGAATCATCACATGAACCGTCGAATGGGTTTGCTCTGCTTCATGGTGTTCGCCACGGCCTGCGGTCCTGAGTCCGAACCCGCCGCGAACAGGACGGGCGAGGAACTCCCGGCCTCCGAGATGAAGACCCAGGTCAGCCAGCTCGCCGACCCACCTGTCATCACGTTCTGGGAGAACAATGGTTGTCAGGCGGATCAGGTCGGCTGGTACCTCTATAACGGCACGCCGACGATCATGCCCAACAGCAGCGGTTCGGGTTGGTCCAATGACGAGGCCAGGTCCCTGATGCTGTTCAGGGCGCCGGCGGGAATGATCATCCGGGTCTACGACAGCGGCTCCGGCTCCCATGGCGATGACTGGGCGGAGATCCGCATCAAGCAATACGCGGATCAGCTCTGCATCCCTTCCTTCGAGGACGTGATGGACAACGCCGCCTACTCGCTGCGCTTCTGCCATTACAACGGCCTCGATGGGAAGGTCTCCCAGGCGAGGGCTCAGAACTATGAGTTCAACGGCTCCACCTGCAATGGCACGTGGATTCCCTGGTAGTCACGCGCGACTCCGAGCACGGCCCAGCAGGACATCCACCCGTTGGCGGTAGCTCCTGCTGAGCTTGAGACACGTGCCATCCCGCAGGATGACCTGGTACTCGCCGTGGAAGAGGGGGCGCATCTCCCGCACCCGGTGGGCGTTGACGATGGTCGAGCGGTGGATGCGCACGAACTGGTGGGGATCCAATCGCCCCTCCAGCTCTCGGAGGGACTGGCGGAGCAGGTGCGTCCGTCCCTCCGAGTGCACCTGGACGTAGTAGTCCTCGGCCTCCATCCAGTCCACCTCTCCCACGGGAAGGAAGGCCACCCGGCCGACCTCCTTGAGCACCAGCCGCTCCAGATAGTGCGGCGCGGAGGGCGGTGGCACCAGGGAGGGGGCGGCGAGCGCCGCCCCGGAGGTCATGCCCAGGAGTCCCACGAGCTGGCGCGCCAGCACCTGGATCCGCTCGCCCCGGACGTGCTCCTTGGCGCGGGCCAGCACCCGGGTGAAGCGCTCGTCCTCGATGGGTTTGAGGAGATAATCGAGCGCATGCACCTCGAAGGCCTTGAGAGCATGGGTGGCAGTCGCGGTGACGAAGATGATGGCGCCCGTGCGCTCGGAACCCGCTTCCCGCAGCACCTGGAAGCCATCCATGCCCGAGATCTCCACATCGAGGAAGATGACATCAATGGGGTGTTGGCGCAGGAGCCGGAGAGCTTCGGGACCACTGGCACACAGGCCCACCAGCTCCACCTCGGGATCCGCGGCCAGCCGCAGCCCCAGTCCCTGGCGGGTCGCACGCTCCGGATCCACCAGCAGGACCCGGATGGGCGCGGGATCCCTGGGTAACTGCCCCAGGATGTCGCCACGTTGTTTCAGTGCCTCCACGGAAAGAGCCATGCACGCCTCCTCGAATCGGGATTGGGCGGGTTGCTCTACGCGGACCGCGTGATGGGGGCGTGACGGTCGGGGCCCAGGGAAGGTCGGAACGTGAGCCCCCTCCGGTGAGCGTTTCTAGAATCTTCTCGACACATCAACCAGTCCTAATTCTGGAACAACCGCCTATAAAGGATTCCCCCATAGCCAGGAGGAAGAGGGATGAGGGCCTCGTGGAGGGTGAGGGAGGGGGCCCCTTGCCAGAGACGGCCAGAGACGGTGTCAAAGGACCCGAAAAGAGGGACTTGCGCGAGAACGGAGGACTTGGAGCTGGCCCACGAAGTGCATCTGGCTCATGCAGAGCGAGGGCGTACGTGGTCTGACCGGTTGCCCCACCCAGGTGCGATTCCGGACCAGACACGCTCCTGACCTGCGGGACATCCAGCTCGAAATCCACGGTCGATTCCACCCGGACTGTCTACCGCCTCCGAACCCTCCGTGCCCCACCTGTGGTGTCGCCATGGGCTCCAGCGTCCCAGACCCGTATTGTCTCGACGCTGCCTCACTGCCGCGGCATGTGGACATCTTCCGGCTGGCCGACGCCTCGACGCGCATCATTGCCAACGAGCGCCTGGTGGACGCGGTACGCCGCCTGGAACTGGATGGGGTCGTCTTCAAGGAGCTGGAGGCCCGCTGAGCCCGACACTGGGCCACACCCACCGAGTATGTGTCCAAGGAGGATGGGAGGCGTGGCTCGTTCAGGCTTGGATGCGGCTGTCAGCCGCACAGGCGAAGCGCTTTCGTGCTACGCTCCATGCATTGACGTCAGGTCGATGAAGGCGCCTACCAATGGGGGGTTGCGATGAGCGGCAAGAAGGGGTCTGCTTCGGGTGACCGTTCTTCATATCCTTGGATTGGGAGGGCTCTCCCCAGTAGCGCGGTGCTCCGCGAGAAACCCGTCAAGAATCCCCGCGCGACCTATACTGGAAGAATCATTGACATCCCCCAAGACACCATCGTCACGGTAAGTGGTTGCGAGCAGGGCTGGCTCCAGCTCGAGGCGAACGTAGGCGGCAAGCCGTACAAGGGCTACGTGTCCCAGGAGTTGATCCAATATGTCTCCCCGAAGTTCAATGCTTCAACGAACAGCGTGGCCCAGTACAGGGCCTTCGTGAAGTCGGGGTTCTGGCCCTTGGCTGTTGGCCCTCTGACCACCTTCAGCGAGACGGATCGTCAGACCTTGCTCAAGGAGCTGAATTCCGCCCAACTGGCTCAGATGATGAACGCGGTGCTCCTGACCATGCCAGCCCTCGACGTCAGTCTCCGGCCTGGCTTCCTCTTCCAGCCCAGCGCCCTCGCGCGCGTCACCAAGACGATCACCGATTTGGATCCCACCGCGGCCACCGCGGGAAAGCGTTGGGCTGCCGCCAAGGTGAAGCGATTGGAGGTCGGGGCCAATGCCACGGTGTCCGTGGTCTCTCGTGCCGCCTGGGGCGCCCTTGCGCGCAAGCAGGACAAGGACTGGTATGAGTATCCCACTGGTGCGCCTCTGCCTCTCACCAACATCGTCGTCCACCATACGACGGACTCGCTCAAACAGACGGTCAAGGAGCTACAAGTCAAGGAGATGAAGGACGGCTACTCCGACATGCCCTATCACTTCGTGATCACCTCGGACGGCACTATCAATGAGGGCCGCATCATTGGGGCCATGGGGGCGCACGCGGGGCAGTTCGAGGGGAACAAAGACAAGAAGAAGGACCCCGATTACGGCTCGATCGGGATTGTCTTGTGCGGCGATTTCGAGAACAGGTGGGAGAACGGCTGGAATCCGGACAAACCCACGGCGCGACAACTCGAGAGCCTTCAGCGGCTGCTAAACCACCTCGTTCTCGAGTACAAGATCGATTCGAACAGGATCTTGCGGCACTCCGAGGTCAAGCGGGATGGCGCTCCCAAGGTGTGTCCGGGCGCGAACCTGAGCCTCTACATCGACTCCATGAAAAAGAAGGCCCGTGACTTCCTCGTGGAGATAGAGGCGGCCGAGAAGGAGCTCAAGACCGCCGAGCACCTCGCCCTCCACCTGCCGCCGAGCCCGAACAGGGTGTTCAGGGGGCACTGAAGACCCGCTGACCGTCCGGATTCTGGAGGCTCATGGACGTCCCGCCTCGACCCGCGGTGACATCGACCTGAACCCGTTTCTGCTCGTCCCAGAAGAGCAGCTCGGAGAGCTCCGAGTCGTCGTGCTGGTTGTAGCGCAGGTGGATCCTCGGCACGCGGCCGTTCAAGACGACCAGCCCGCGAGACTCCTGCGAATGATAGAGCGCGAGTCCCGGCGTGCCCTGCGACTGATAGAGGGCCACGCCACTGTCCTGACTGGATGCGCCCATCCCAATCCTGGCCACCCCCGTCTCATCATGAAGGGTGAACGTGGCTTTCCGACGCTCTTTCGGCGCGCCGGGGAGCGCGGCGACCTCGAGCGTGGCCCAGGGCTTTCCATCCGGATGCGTGAACACCAGCCGGGGTTCCTGTGAGTCCGAAGCAAGTTCCAACTCCACCCTCGCTCGGCCCGCTCCGTCCACGAGGACGAGTCGGCTCACGCGCAACTCGCCTGGGGTCCCCCCGGGGGCTCGCGACAGTGCGAGGCCCGCCCCCAGAACGAGAAGAGGTCCTGCGAGGGCCAGTCCCAGCACCCAGCGTACCTGCCGACGCAATCGTTGCTGCTCATGTTCAAGCGACTCGAGCCTCGAGGGGGTTTCGATCATGCTCATTGCACGCTCCCGCAGCCAGCATGCCTCAGGGAGGCCCTTCTCCCAACCGGGTAAAAGGAAAAGAGCGTCAGACTCGCTCCTGTGTCCTTCCGTCAAGGCTCGGCGGATTGTGGCAGCCGCTGGGGCTTGGCGACGGGCAGGTAGCACTTGCCCTGGTACTCGGCCTGATCGCTGAAGCAAGGAGGCTTTTGAGCGAGTTCCACCCAACAGCCGCCCTTGATTTCCACCGCGCCCTTGTTGGTCTTGCAGGGGGGCACGGCCTGATTGCGAAAGGGTTTGGCGGGCAGGGGGTAGGTGAGGGCCACCGGGTCGGACGCCTCCAGGTCGACGAGGGACGAGGCTTCCTCCTGGGAGAAGACGTCGGGTGTCTCCTCCACGGGAGGAGGGAGAGGCTCGGAGAGACTCGTCAGGAGCCAGAAGCCCAGACCCAGCCCGAGGCCCGTCCAGTTCGTGACGGTGTGCCCCGGGCTCCGGCGTGAGCTGGGTGGGACTGGTGGGAGCGACAGGCCCGAGGCGAGGTGGTCCCGCAGACGGGGACTGTCCTCTACTCGTGTGACGGCGGCGGTGGTGAGCACGAGGAGGTCCGCCAGTTCCGAGACGGGCACGGACGCGGGTGACTCCTCCACCCTCAGTGTCACCGAGACCGGATGCGGCTCGCACAGGAGGGTCACCCGCCAGGGCCCCTCGGGTTGCCAGTCCACGCGGTCCGTGGGCAGCAGTTGCAAGGCCGGCCGCCCTGTCTCCACGTCCCACGCGTCGTGGAGGCGGCCCAGGCCGGGCCCCACCTCGTCGTAGGCCGCGCCCCGTTCGAACCGCCCCCGTCCACCGTCCTTTCCATTCTGGTCATTCGCCACGTGCGCGCCCTCTCCAGTCAGCGGAACGGATTTGACCCAACAAGTCAAGGTGAAGTACAGGTCCTGTCGAGTGGTTGTGGGTCCGTTTCGGACGGAGAGGCACCCGGCAGGAGCGGTGGGTGAGAGCGAGAGACGCGTGGTGTTCTCAGCGCACTGGGAGCGGCGCGAAGACGAGGCCATCCAGCCCCAAGCGTTGACAGGCTTCGACGAAGCGCTTGGTGCAGACCACCACCGTGGGGAAGTCCTCCAGGCGGAAAAGGTCCAGCTCGGTGGGGAGCGTAGTGGCGTCCAGGAGGAGATCCTTGGAGAGTGGAATGCCAGCGCTACGTGCTGGCACATGGGGTGAAAGAGGGGCTGGTGGAGAGGCGCGCCGAGTGGCGAGGGATGGTGTCAAAGGACTCGTCGGGAAGTTGGCAGGATGACCCTACTTGGTGAATTACCGGGGCAGGCCAGTTGCGGAGAGCCGGGAAACAGGTGCATGCTTGACCAATTCATCCAATCAAGCTAGTCTGTCCGGGTATACGGGATTTTTTAGTCGGGTTTCGTATGGTTTGAGGCAGGGGCGGGGATGCTGGTAAGCCCTTGAAGTTATTGAGAGCCCAGGGGCAGGGGGATGAAGCAACCGCGTTCTGTGTCGTCGCGACAATCCTCCATCCTTGTTGTGGTGGTGCACCGAACACGACCGGGGTCGGGATGAAAAAGGGTTTTCGACATCTTCGAGTCGCGCTTCCCACGCTCCTGCTGCTGGCCTGTAGCAATCCGCTGGAGGCCAGCGTGGACGAGACGGAGGTCAGCGTGGACGAGACGACGACACGCCCGGTCAAGCTCCGTGCTGGAGACACCGTCAAGGTCAGCCTCAATGTCCACATGAGTTCGGGCTCGAGTTGGCACCTTGCTGGCGCCACTCCCGTCAACCTGGAGTTTCTGGGCTCTGAAGTGGCACAGCCCCAGACTCAAGCCCAGAACAGCGCCGCGGGCATGGTCGGACTGCGTGAAGTCCAGGTCTTTCGCTTCAAGGCGGTGTCCAAAGGGGACGTGAGTCTGGAGTTCAGGAAAGCCAGACCCTGGGAGAAGCAGAACCCCGAGAAGACCTTCAGCGTCCAGCTCGCGGTCGCGGCGAAATAGCCTGGACGCAGCGGAGTCTACTCTCCAAGGAGTTTCTTCCATCCTACGCGGAGGGCGTGTTCAACCAGGACGAAACAGGGCCGGCCAATCACGCGGTCGCCATCGTCGGCTGGGACGATGAGAAGGGGGCCTGGCTGGTTCGCAACTCCTGGGGGGTGAAATGGGGATTGAATGGGTACATGTGGATCAAGTACCAGGTCAATTCCATTGGAACGGATGCGTCGTGGATCCGTGCTGCCTATTCACCCGGCGAAATGTACGCCCGCTGAGTTCGATCACGCCGCATCCATTTTCTGGCCTTCGGCCTCATGTTTTCCGTCAAGGAGTGGCGGATTGCGGCAGCCGCTGGGGTTTGGCGACGGGCAGGTAGCACTTGCCCTGGTACTCGGCCTGATCGCTGAAGCAGGGAGGCTTCTGCTCCAATGCCACCCAACAGCCGCCCTTGATTTCCACCGCGCCCTTGTTGGTCTTGCAGGGGGGCACGGCCTGATTGCGAAAGGGTTTGGCGGGCAGGGGGTAGGTGAGGGCCACCGGGTCGGACGCCTCCAGGTCGAAGAGGGACGAGGCGTCCTCCTGGGAGAAGACGTCGGGTGTCTCCTCCACGGGAGGAGGGAGGGGCTCGGAGAGACTCGTCAGGAGCCAGAAGCCCAGACCCAGCCCGAGGCCCGTCCAACTCGTGACGGTGTGCCCCGGGCTCCGGCGTGAGCTGGGTGGGACTGGTGGGAGCGACAGGCCCGAGGCGAGGTGGTCCCGGAGCCGGGGACTGTCCTCCACTCGCGTGACGGCGGCGGTGGTGAGCACGAGGAGGTCCGCCAGCTCCGAGACGGGCACGGACGCGGGTGTCTCCTCCACCCTCAGTGTCACCGAGGCCGGATGCGGCTCGCACAGCAGGGACACCCGCCAGCGCCCCTCGGGTAGCCAGTCCACGCGGTCCGTGGGCAGCAGTTGCAAGGCCGGCCGCCCTGTCTCCACGTCCCATGCGTCGTGGAGGCGGCCCAGGCCGGGCCCCACCTCTTCGTAGGCCGCGCCTCGTTCAAACCGCCCCCGCCCACCGTCCTTGCCATTCTGATCATCCGCCACGTGCGCGCCCTCTCCAGTCAGCGGAACGGATTTGACCCAACAAGTCAAGGTGAAGTACAGGTCCTGTCGAGTGGTTGAGGGTCTGCTCCCCCAGGACGCACCGCACCAGGAGTTCCACCATGCCCAGGCGCTATTTCAGGCTGATGGATGATGTCAGCGTTCCCGGACGATGGGAGTTGGGTGTCCCCGTGGATCAGCAGGGGAGGGAAGTGGAGGAGCCCTGGATGTTCAAGAACGGGGTCGCTGTGCGCGAGGAGGCCCAGAATGACGCGGAGGCCACTGTGGACCGGGTGGCGCTGACCTTCAAAACGGTTCTTTTCAAGACATCAGTGCGCGGGCGATGCGGACAGCGCACACCCCCAAGACCCCCAGGTTCTGGAGCCAGACCCCTACCGTGAGCAGCCCTGGCACCAAGCCTGGTGCAGGACGCAACCCCAGCAAGGACCAGGCGAGCACGGAAAGAACCGCCACCCCTGCCCCGACCCATGGTCCGCCGACCGTCAATGAAACGAGTGGACCGGCCATACAAACGACGAACAGCACCAGCAGTACCGCACATCCCACGCCACTGCCATCAGAGGATTCGGGGCCGACGGAAGGAGAGTTTGACATGGACAATTCGCGCTAGTGGGAGAACTCTTGGTAGAGGTAGATCGCCGAACCGTCGACAACGACGTTCAAACCGATGAACGAGACGATGAGTGCTGGTGAGCCAAACAGGTTAGCTGATGTTTCCGCCTTGAGCACCTCCAGGTAGGAAAGTCGTCCGGCGGTGGATTCCCTCTTCAACATTCCCATGGACAGTTCCTGGAAGACATGGACGAGTTCATGCTGTATGGCACTGCGTCCCAAAACGGGAATCTCGCGAATGAGTTTGCTCATTCCCAGAATCAGCCTGCCTTCCGAGTAGCCAGCATATCCTCCACTGAGGAGCATTTGCTTGACCGTTGCGTATTCCCGAAACTCGGCGGTTCGCACCATCTTGACCAGGGCGTCCCAATCGATGGGCCCCTTGCCAATGAGCTTGGCATAGGCTGACAACTTTGTTCGGAACCATTTGGATTCAAGCTCTCGCAGGTACATCTGCCGAAGTTGAGGACTGAGCGGGCCACTCGGTGCAGGGGACTGCTTGCCAAACAGCCCACGGCCCGAGCCCGTCTTAGGGGAGGCCGTGGGCACTGACTGACGAGCCGCCTGCTGAAGCTGGCGTTCTTGACGGGCGGCGGCGACGAACCGGGTGCGCAATTCACCACTGATTTGAGGAAGAGCCTTGAGGCCGTTTTCAAATTGAATGAGATCCCCACTCTTGTTGAAGAGAAGGACAGATGGCTTCATCGCCTTGATGATTATCGCGGCGGCGGCCAGATCAACACTTGCTCCAATCACCGTGGCGACCACCCAGCCTAGAGAGGGATCATGCGACAGGAGCCGGGCCCCATGGGCTGCGGATTCCATCTCGTATTGTTTGAGGCTCTGCATCGCATCGTACACGCCGATGCCTCCGGCCACGCCCAATGCGCCCACCGCGACGGCTCCTCCACCTCCCGACAGCAGGCCCGCCCCCAGGGCCAGGACACCGAGAGCCATGGCCACGAAAGTCTCTTGTACCCGAATCGTTTGGATACGGTCCTGGACGACGAGATCATGAATGGAGCCAGGCGAGATACCCATGGCTGTATACGTTGCCCTCAGAAGCACATCGAGCTTGAATACGAGCGTGGGGGTTTCCGCGATGTTTCTCCTCGTCTCCTTGATGTCGTTCTGGCACGCCCGGATGTGTTCCAGCATCAAGGATTGGACATCTGATTGAGAAGCATTGGTCAATCGTCTGGCATCCAAGTCCTTGTGGTTCAAGAGGGGATGTGCTCGCGCGACCTTCGCGAACTCGGCCTCCGCGAGTTGGCGGGCTTCGGCGGCCTTTTGCTGAACCCCGGCCTTCATCTTGAGTTGACCCGGCATGTATCTATGCAACTCGGGTTCAGGCCGGATCGAGCGGGCCTCGCCCTCGGAGTGACGACCTGAGCGTAGTACTCCTTGGCGCGGGTCTGCCTCAATGCTTGATATAAGGCCGCGACAGCCGAGCCGTCCTGGTATCGGGTGTGTTCTCTCTGCAGGACTTGCTCGAACTGGGCCAGCAGCTCCATGGCAATCACCACCGCCACGTCTTGGAAGGAAGCGAGAAAGTCGAAGAGAGCCCGCTCGAACTCCTCCGCATCGTTGAAACCAGCGCTCCGCAGTTGTGCCGCGACCCGCACCTGTGCTCCCTGGAGTGAGTTTCGGCGGAAGGTCTCATTAGACTCCCTAACGCCGAAGGAATCCCGCATGGGGATCATCCTCGAAGAGTGTTGCAGCGAACGATAGAGCTTGACCTCCCGGTACAGGTCTTCCAAGTCATCAATTCGAAACCTGGGCATTTCGTTCCCCTGTGGTGGTCAGCTTCCGCATCCTCTCGCGGTACTCTACCACCTGTTGATTCGTGGGCTGGTTCATGTATCCGCCAGCTCTTGAGACGTGGGGGCCTTGTAGCCAAGTCCTGATGGCGAGGCTTGCTCGTAGCCGCCAACCTGTACATCCAACCCGCCAGGGTGTCTCTCTGTGCCCCCAAGGGGGAGAGAATGGGCGAGCGTGGCACCTGAGGCAGCGGCCAGGAGGGCGCCGGAGACGGCGGCGACGGTGTCAAAGGCCTCGAGTGCGCCAGGTAAAGCCTGGGTGAGG